>JABCYT010000174.1 GCA_013290035.1 Alphaproteobacteria bacterium | reverse complement strand
CAGCGATCCATCCGCCTTCCAGCGGCTGAACGCGACCTTCAGGTGCACCTTGTCCGATCCGACATGGATGGGCGTGCGCTCGTCCCACTGGCTCCTCGCCCAGCCGTCGCCGGCCCGCGCCACGAAATCCGCGAGCTTGTAGTCGCCGTGGTTCGGCCAGACGACGACCTTGCCGCCCGCCAGCCGCACATGCGGGAAATTGCAGGCCGCATTGACCGCCGCTTCATCGCCGCGATTGAGCCCCGCCATGTAGGCGTCGAGCACAGCCATCGCTTCCTTCAGGGGATCGCTCATCCTGCCAGCCCCTCGGCAAGCGCCATGCCGGCAGTTTCGAGGCGCCACCGGCCAAAGAGCGACAACGCCGCGCCCTCGATCAGCCCGCACAACCGCAAGCGGCGGGCCTCGGCCGCGCCCCGGTCCAGCGCCTCTTCCACGAGCGCCGGCGGCAGGGCGCCCACGGCAACCGTCACCGGAAGATCGCCGAGGTCGCTGTCGGGATCCAGTTCGCGCGCCGGTCGGCGCTCGATCGCCGGATGATGGACGTTCACCGTGTTGCCGATCACGGTCGCGGCCGCGTCGGCGGCGGCGGCCGTCGCGGCGAGCACGGTCGCGGAATCGGCGATGCCGAGAGAGAAAGAGCGTCCGCCGCGGCCCGACGTGGCGACACCGCGCACGGGCTGGTCGAAGGTGAGGCGGGCCACGCCGTCGAGGGCAGTCGCGAAAATCCCGGCATGCAGCTCATGGTCCGGCGTGAGATGGATCGCGATGTCGCCGCCGTCATTGACGTAGGCTTTGTCGAGCCTGCGGCCCTTCACCAGCGCCTGGAGCATCTCGTCCGCAACGGCGCCCGCGACGGCGGCCATGGGCGTGATGTAGACGGCACGGTGCGGCCACACGGCTTCGGCCATGCGCCGCGCCACCGGGCCGTGCGGCAGCGGATGGGCGTCGGTCACGCAGCGGCGCAGGATCGGCAACTCGCGCACCAGGGTCGGCAGAATGTCGCCGAAACGCTCGACGGCCTGGCTGTAGCTACGTTCGACTTCGTCGGCCGCGCCGAACGCCTCGATGATCAGGTCGATCGGACCGTGCTGCAGATGCAGCCTGCCGTCGGACAGGCGGGCAGCGATGGCGCTCATTGGCCGTCCTCGTCGACGCGCACCTTGTGGGCGCGCAGGACATCGTCGAGCGAGACGGCGCGCGAGGCATAGCCGCCCAACGCCGCATAGTCGTCGGCGCGCAGGGTGAATTCGATGGGCGCCACCAGCGCCGGCGTCGGCACATAGCCGAAGGATTTTTCCGGCATGCGCGCCACGTCGACCATCAGGGTGATGCCGCCGCCCGGCCAGACATAGGCCGGCACGCCGCCCAGGGTGACCTTGGTCAGGGTATCGCGCACCGAGCGCGTCAGCCGCACGGGGTTCTCGGTGACGCCGGCGCGCAGCGAGCCGCCGGCGCCGGCCATGAACAGCACGGTGCAAAGCGCCGGCTCGCAATTCTCGGCGATGCGGTCGACGACATGGCGCACCGCCGCGGGCATCGCGGCGGGCCGCGGCGTCAGGTCCTTGTCGAGCTCGAACCACGCCGAATGCTCGCCCGTGGTCGAGACCATCAGCAGCTTCAATCCGGGCCAGGCCTGCTTGGAATCGATCTTTTCGATGATCTCCAGCGGATCGCTGACATTGGTGCCGCCCCAGCCCAGGCCGGGCTCGGCGACCTGGAAATAGCGGCCCGGCGTCGAGCGGCGGCCGCGCACCCGGATGCCGGCCGGCTTGATGTCGAGGAAGCGGCCGCCCTGGTGCTCGCTCAGGACGCCGGTGATGTGGTCGTCGACCACGATCACCTCGTCGACATGGTCCTTCCATTGCGGCGCGAACATGCCGATGGCGGCCGAGCCGCAGCCCACCCGCATGCGCTCCTCGCGCGTGCCGTTGACGATCGGCGGCTTGTCGGCCTGCACCACCACCGTCGCGCCGCCGTCGATCGCGAGTTCGACGGCTTCGCGGTTGCAGAGCGCCAGCAGCGCCTCGCAGGTGACGACACCCTCCTTCTTGCTGCCGCCGGTCAGGTGATGCACGCCGCCCAGCGACAGCATCTGCGAGCCGTATTCCGCCGTGGTGACGTGGCCCACCGCCTCGCCCTTCACCCGCACCGCCGCCTGCTCGGGCCCGAGATAGCGGTCGGTGTCGATTTTCACCTTGACGCCGCAGTAGCTGAAGATGCCCTCGGTCACGACCGTCACCATGTCGACGCCGTCGTGCCGAGACGACACGATGAAGGGCGCTGGCTTGTAGTCGGGATAGGTCGTGGTGGCGCCGATGCCGGTGACGAAGGCGCCCTCGCCCTTGCCGAGCTCGCCGCGCCAGGCGGCGCTGCCCTCGACGAAGGCGACGCGCGCCAGATCGGGCTTGGCCAGGAGAACGAGCGGATCGACGCGCACCAGCTTGCCGTCTTCGTTGGCGTAACGGTCGCAGGCGCCGGCGCGGCCAGGCCGGATGCGGCAGAGCACGGGGCAGGCATCGCAACGCACGATCCCGGCGCCGCGTTCGACCTCGCTGAGCGCGATGTCGTCGTCGCTCATGTGCGCTTCCCCGTCGTCTTTTCTTGGCCGGCCGCGACGATGGCTTCGCGCAGCCGGTGCGGCAACAGAGGAACGCGCGTCGCCCGCACGCCGGTGGCGTGATGAACGGCGCCCAGGATGGCGGGCGCGGTCGGCACCAGGCCGGGCTCGCCGACGCCCTTGGCGCCGGAGGGACCGAGCGGCTCGCGATCCTCGATCAGGATGCACTCGATCTCGGGCACGTCGCCAATGGTCGGAATCAGATAGTCGTGCAAATTCTCGGTGCGGCCGGGGAGATACTCCTCCATCAGCGCCAGCCCCAGCCCCTGGGCGATGCCGCCCTGGATCTGGCCCTCGACCAGGGTGGGATTGATTGCCTTGCCGACATCGTGGGCGGCCACGATCCTCAGCACCTTCACCGTCCCGAGCCCGATATCGACCTCGACCGTCGCCATCTGGGCGGCGAAGGCATAGGTGGCATAGGGCACGCCCTGGCCGTCGGCATCGAGCGGCGTGGTCGGCGGGTCGAACGTGCCCTCGCCCATCAGCGTGCCGGCGCTCGCCAGATCGATCGACCGTACCGCGTCGCCGTCGCGCACGGTGAGCCTGGCGCCTTCCAGCGACAGCTCGGCATCCGGGCCGGCATTGGCCAGGCGCAGGATCTGCTGGCGGAGGTCGCGGCCGGCGCGTTCGGCCGCCATGCCCGAGACGAAGGTCTGGCGCGACGCCGAGGTCTTGCCGGCATCGGCCGTGAGGTCGGTGTCGCCCGCGACCAGCGCGACCTGCGCCGCGGGCAGGCCCACGGCGTCGGCCGCGATCTGGGTCATGATGGTGTTGGAGCCCTGCCCGATATCGACGGCGCCGCTATAGAGCGTGAGCGTGCCGGCCGGCGACAGGCCGACCCTCATGCGCGACGGGTTGGACATCGAGGTGTTGCCGATGCCGTACCACATGCAGCCGATGCCGACGCCGCGACGCCGGGATCCCGACTTGGCGTTGAAGGCGGCGACGTCGTCGTGCGCCTTCTGCCAATGTGGACGCAGCGCATCGAGGCATTGGGCGAGGCCTGCCGAATGGGCGAGCGTCTGGCCCGTCGCCGTGGTGTCGCCGGCGCGCAGCGCGTTCTTGTGACGAAACTCCAGCCGGTCGATTGAAAGCCTGTCGGCCAGTTCGTCCATCATCGCCTCGTGAGCGATGGCCGCCTGCGGCACCCCGAAGCCGCGAAAGGCGCCGGCGGGCGGACAATTGGTGAAGAACGCCTCGCCCCAGCTGCGCACGTTGGGGATCGCGTAGGGACCCATGGCATGGACCGGCACGCGATTGGCGACGGTCGGCCCCCACGAGGCATAGGCGCCGGTGTCGAACGTCGCCGTCACCTCGCAGGCCAAGAGCTTGCCTTCGGCATCGCAGCCGAACCTGGCGGCAACGCGCGCCGGATGGCGCTTGGTGCTGGCCGCCATGCTTTCCGGCCGCGTGTAGACGCAGGCGACGGGGCGGTCGAGCTTCCAGGCCGCCAGCGCCACCAGCGGATGGACGGAAAGATCGAGCTTGCCGCCGAAGCCGCCGCCGCACGCGGTCGGCACGATGCGCACGGCTTCGGGCCTGAGCCGCATCACGTTGGCGACCTCGTCGCGATTCATATAGGGCGTCTGGGTCGTGACATGGACTTCGATGCGGTCGCCCACCCGCCTGGCCCAGCCTGCCTCGGGCTCGATATAGGCGTGCTCGACGAAGGCCGTCTCGAAGAGGCCCTCGGCCACGGCCGCACAGGCTGCGAAGGCCTCGGCGGCCTTGCCGCGCCGCACGACGCCATTCAGCAGGAGATTTTCAGGCTTGTCGGCCTGCACCAGGACAGCATCGGGCGCGGTCGCAGCGTCAAGTCCGAACACCGGCGCCTCGGGCGTCCAGGCGATCGGCACCTCCTCGTCGCGAATGGCGAGGACCTGGGCGCGCTCGCCGACCAGCGCCACCACCGCCTCGCCGCGATAGCGGACCTGGCCGTCGGCCAGCACCGGCTGGTCCTTGATGTCGGGATAGATGCCGAAGCCGTTGAAGGGCACGTCGGCGGCGGTCAGCACGGCGGCCAGGCGGCGGCGCAGCGGCGCCAGGTCACCCAGCTCGAAGCGCGCGCGCGCATGCGGCGAGCGCACGACGCGGATCCACAGGGCATCGGCCGGAACGGCATCGGCGCCGAAGAGGTCGCGACCCGTCACCTTGGGCACGCCGTCGACCCGCTGCAGGCGCGCCCCGACAGCCGCGCCGGCGGGCGGCGCCGCGATCGGCATGGATGTCGAGACCGACATCACCGCATCGACGATCTTGCTGTAGCCGGTGCAGCGGCACAGCACGCCACCCAACGCGTCCTCGACTTCGGCGCGGCAGGGCCTGGCGTTGCGGCGCAGAAGTTCCACGGCCGCCATCAGCATGCCCGACGTGCAGATGCCGCATTGGGCGGCGCCATGGGCGAGGAAAGATTTTTGCAGCGACGTCAGCCCACCGTTGCCGTCGCCCAGGCTCTCGACCGTCTCGACCCGCCGACCCTCGACCTGGCCCATGGCGACGAGACAGGAGCAGGTCTGCCGTCCGTCGAGCAGCACCGTGCAGGCGCCGCAGTCGCCGGCGTCGCAACCGACCTTGGTGCCGGTGAGATCGAGGTCGTCGCGCAGCGCCGCCGCCAGCCGCGTGACCGGCGGACCGCTCCACTCGGCGACACGGCCGTTCAGAGTGAACGCGACCTTCACGCCGCCAAGTCCTGCAGCAGGCGGCGCAGCACGGTGACAACGGCATCGCTGCGATAGGCGGCGCTGCCGCGCACGTCGTCGATCGGCGAAAGCGGCGCCAGATGCGCAGGCTCGACCCGGTCGGCGAGGCGCGTGTCGAGCGGTGCGCCGGCGAGCGCCGCTTCGAGCGCGGGCAGCCGCTCGGCGACCGGCGAGCAGGCGCCGACCGCAAGGCGCGCAGAGGCGACCCGGCCATCGGCGATTTCAATTGTCGCGGCCGCCATGGCGATGGAGATCACGAGGTAGCGCCGCGTGCCGAGCTTCAGGAAGGCGCTGCGGGCCTCGCGGTCGGGCTTTGGGACATGGATGGCGACGACCAACTCGGCCTGTGCAAGGGCGGTGCGGCGCACGCCGGTGATGAACTGTCGCAGCGGCAGGAGGCGGCGGCCGGCCGGGCCGGCAACCTCGATCTCGGCATCGAGCGCCAGCAGGCAGGGCACGCCGTCGGCCGCGGGCGAGGCATTGCAGAGATTACCGGCAAGCGTGCCGGCGTTCTGAATTTGCCGGCCGCCCACTTCACGGGCGGCCTGCTTCAGGCCGTCGAACAGTGGCGGCAAATCCGCCTCCAAGAGCTCGCTCCAGGTCGTCGTGGCGCCCAGGCGCCAGCCCGAGGCGTCGGCCGAAATGCCGCGCAGGACGGCGATTCCGCCGATGTCGAGCACGTCCTCGTCGATCGCCCGGCCGACCCGCGCCGGGTAGAAGTCGGTGCCGCCCGCCAGCACCACGTGCGGCTGCGCCAAGGCGGTCAGAGCGTCTTCGAGACGGCGGGGACGAAGATAGGCACCCATATTGTTCGTGTACGCACGATGCCATAGGCATCTTGCGAGTCAACGACGACTAGAGTCTACGGCAAAGCCACAGGCCCTCATGCTGAGGAGACCCGCAGGGTGACGTGCATTCGTATTCAGATGATCTTGGACAGCAGCTCGATCAGGTGACGCTGTTCCTGCACGTTGAGCGGCTTCAGAGTCTCGCGCGACACCGCCGGCCCGTTGATCAGCAGCTTGTTCACCAGGCGTTGGCCTTCCGTCGTGAGGCTGAGCAAGGTGCGGCGCGCGTCGCCGGGGTCGGGACGCGAATCGACCAGCCGGCGTTCCTTGAGGCGACGCACGACGCCCTGCATCGTCGCCTTGTCCATGCCGACGAGACGGCCGAGCAGGTTTTGCGAGAGCTCGGTGTACTCGTTCAGCTTCACCATGCTGGAGTACTGCGTCGGCGTGATGTTGGGATCGCCGACCGTGACCTGGAAGATGGCGCTGGCGCGTTGGTGTGCCCGTCGTAGCAGGTAGCCGATTTGTTCTTCGATGCGGTAGGCCCTTGCCGTCGGGCTTGCTGCCGACTTCGGCTCTTGCTGTTTTCTTGCGACGTTGCTTCGCATCGCCCCCGCCTTTGCTTGTCTCTTGGCTACACCGACTGCGCGCGCCGCACAACGGTCTCATAACACCCGCGGTCGGCGGTGAAATGAGTCAGCCCCTTGACTCATCCTCGCCGACGCGGCAGCGCGTACCCGTCAGTTCCCTGCAACCCGCCGCTCGCGACCGACCCAGAACGGCTCGCGCAGCCCCTTGTGCTTGATCTTGCCGATGGGCTTGGCCAGGGGATCGTGTCGCAACACAACCTTGCCCCGTCGCT
>JABCYT010000173.1 GCA_013290035.1 Alphaproteobacteria bacterium | reverse complement strand
CCAGAGCGAAGACCGCCGCCGCTCCCAACCCGGTCATGGCTCGATCGCCCATGGCTGGAGTCTCACCGACCCTGGCGGAGCTCGACGACCGCATCGCCGTCGTCCGCAGCAACCTCCGTGATCTGGTCGAGCAAGCCACCTCATTCTCCGGCGCTGCGGACGAAGAACGGATGTCGCAACGCATCTCCGAACAGGAGGCGAAACTGGCACTCCTCCGCAAGCAGCGCCAGGAACTCTATCCAGAAGATTCGTGACGGCACACCCTTGTTGAGCGCGCCGACTTGATCGCGCTCATTGCGCCCACGGCAGGAGGGCGATTGCCAGTCCCGCCGCAAGGGCAAGGAACGACAGCAACGCCATCATCGCGATCGGCGGTCGCAGCGTGTGGCCCCCCTCCATGGGCATGGACATGTGGGACATCGCAGGCCCCGCAGGCGCCATCCCGCTCATGGCTGCCTCGGCGGCATGCCCAGGCGCGCCTGCGGTCGCGGGGCGCACGGTCATCATGCCGTGCTTGAGATGGTTCGCCACCAGCCACCAGTTCATCGGATAGGCGAGGATGAAGCCGACGAGCAGCGCCATCGACATCACGAACCAGAAGTTCGGCGTGAGCGGGTTGTCGGCGGCCGGGACGTGCCTTCTGAGGATCATCATGGTCGGCATCATTCCCGCCATCAGGAGATTCATCGACAGCAGCTCGGCCATGAAGGTGCTCTTCAAGGCGCTCACATAGGAGCCGCCGGCCATGTCGCGCATGAACAGCGCCTGGAAGATCGACCAGCCGAAGGCGAAGCCCAGGATGTATTCCAGGACCATCTCGGCGATGCCGGAAATGCCGAGGACGCTTGAAATCACCGCGCCGGCCAGGATGCCGACGCCGTCGCCGGCGACGCAATGCATGGTCGATCCCAGCGTCTGCCGCCATTGCGCCGCCGTGTATTGCTCGTGTGTCCCGGGCAGAGGCTCGCGGCAGCCGAGGATGTAAAGGAAGGCGCCGACCACGCCGGTATAGGCGGTCAGCAGCACGAAGCCCCACTTCATCACCGGCGATTCCGGCGTGCTGCGGATGTCGATCGCGACGAACAGCAGCGACACCGCGGCCAACAGAAACCACAGCAACATCACGCCATCCAGCATCGGGCTCTCCCTTGCTTTCCGGCCGTCCTCCCAAGACAGCCGCGAGCGGCCTGCCGCTCCTACGGGATTCGGACCCGTGTTTCAACTTTGAGAGGGCCGCGACCGGGGTTGTGACGCCTGGAGTTTACCGCCAGTCTCCTCGTCGCAAAGACTGGAATCGGCAGAGGTGATGCTTGCCCCCGTCGAGGAGGCAACCGATGACCAGGGTTCGAGGGAGGATCGACAAATGAAGGCCGCCGTCTTGCACGAAGTGAACAAGCCTCTGGTCATCGAGGATGTCGGCCTGCGCAAGCCAGGACCGCGCGAGGTGCTCCTGCGCACGGCCTGCGCCGGGCTGTGCCACTCCGACCTGCACTTCATCGAGGGGCTTTACCCGCATCCGTTGCCCGCCGTGCTGGGGCACGAGTCGGCCGGCATCGTCGAACAGGTCGGCTCCGACGTCACCTACGTCAAGAAGGGCGACCACGTCGTCACCTGCCTGTCGGTGTTCTGCGGCACCTGCGAGCAGTGCCTGTCGGGCCGCCCGGCGATCTGCACGAACACCGAGGTCAAGCTGCCGCCGGGCGTGTCGACTCGCCTGACCTGGAACAAGAGCGGTCCCATCCACCAGTTCATCAATATGTCGTCCTTTGCCGAGCAGATGATGGTGCATGAGAACGCGATCGTGAAGATTCGCGAAGACATGCCGCTCGACCGCGCGGCGCTGATCGGCTGCGGCGTCATGACGGGCGTGGGCGCCATCTTCAACACGGCCAAGGTGGCGCCCGGCGAAACCGTGGTGGTGATCGGCTGCGGCGGCATCGGCATGGCGGCGATCAACGGCGCCGCGATCGTCGGCGCCGGCCGCATCATCGCCGTCGACAACAATCCGGTTAAATTGCAGCTGGCCACCAAGCTCGGCGCCACCGACATCGTCGATGTGCGCAATGGCGACCCGGTCGAGCAGGTGAAGCAGCTGACCAAGGGCCAGGTGCATCACGCCATCGAGGCCGTGGGCGCCAAGATCACGGCCGAGCAGGCCTTCCAGATGCTCGGGCCGGGCGGGGTGGCGACCATCATCGGCATGATCCCGTTCGGCACCAAGATCGAGCTGCACGGCTTCGATTTTCTGCGCGGGGAGAAGAAGGTGCAGGGCTCGTCGATGGGCTCGAACCGCTTCCGCATCGACATGCCCCGACTGGTGGAACACTACCTGAAGGGTCGACTGCACCTCGACGACTGGATTTCGGCCCGCATCAAGCTTCCGGAGATCAACGAGGGCTTCGCCAACATGAAATCCGGCAAGGTCCTGCGGTCGGTGATCATGTTCGATGCCTAGTGAAGTCCAACCGTGAATCGCAGTCTTGCCGGCCTCACCGAGGTCCCGTCGGAGCCGATCCCGCTCTCGGTGCTGACCGGCTTTCTGGGCAGCGGCAAGACCACGCTTCTCTCGCGGGTTCTCGCCGTTCCGGACCTCAGGGATACCGCCGTCCTCATCAGCGAGTTCGGCGCCTTCGCGCTCGACCATCATCTGCTGGAAGCGGCGGTCGACGATGTGGTCGAGCTGCCCAACGGCTGCACCTGCTGCGCCGTCCGCCAGGGCCTGGCCGACTCGTTCTACCGGCTGCTGAGATCGCGACAGGCCGCCGGCCGGCCGCCGTTCCGGCGCATCGCGCTCGAGACCAGCGGCCTGGCCGATCCGGGGCCCACGCTCTACACGCTCTCCGCCGACGCCTTTCTGGAAGCCTCGCTGCGATTGGACCGCGTCGTGACGGCGATCGATGTCGTGGTCGGTGGCACCACGCTCGATGATTACCCCGAGGCCGTCGCGCAGGCCGCCGTGGCCGATCTTTTGCTTCTGACCAAGACCGATATGGCCCCCATCCCGGACAGCCTTGTCGAGCGACTGGCGTCGTTGAACCCGCTGGCGCCGATCGTCGATGCCCGCAGCGCCCTGGGCGACGCCGATACGAGCGCCCTGCTTTTTGGCGGCTCGCCCAAGGCGCTGCCGCGGCCGCGGCCTCACGCGACGGCGGTCCATGCCCACGGCATCTACGCGCTGTCGGTCCGGTTGCGGCGGCCGATGAGTCGGCTCAGCTTTGCCGTGGCGCTGGGCGGGCTGGCGCGCGATCACGGCGAGAAGCTCTTGCGGGTCAAGGGGCTGGTCGAATTCTCCGACCGGCCCCATGGTCCGGCGGGGGCCGGGCCGGCGGCGATCCACGCCGTGCAGCACACGCTCTATCCGCCGCGCTGGCTGGAGCGCTGGCCCGATGCCGACCGGGTCAGCCGGCTTGTCTTCATCGTACGCGATCTCGAGCCGGACGAGATCCTGCGCCGCTTCGCCGACGGCGAACCGGCGTGCCTCGCCCCTCCGGGCCCCCTCTAGCTGGAGCTGTGACCTGATGCTGGACCTCGCCATCACCGGCGGCACCTGCGTGCTGCCGACGGGAACCCAGGCCGCCGATATCGGCGTCAAGGACGGCCGCATCGCGCTGGTCGGCGGCCCCGGCTCGCTGCCGGACGCGGCGCGCACCGTGTCGGCCCACGACCGTCTCGTCATTCCCGGCGGCATCGACCCGCACATCCACTGCCTGATGCCGGTGCGCGCGCCGGGACGGCCCGACGTGCTGACCGATCCGCCGTCGCAGGTCAGCAAGGCCGCCCTGCACGGCGGCACCACGACCTTGATCGATTTCGTGCAGTGCGTGCACGAGCGCACCGTCCAGGAATCGATCGCGCAGACGCAAGCCCAGTGGAAGGACGCCTGCTACTGCGACTACGGCTTCCATCTCACGCTGATGGGCGAGGTGCCGACGCCGCATTTCGGCCAGCTCGCCGATGCCATGCAGGACGGCCACGCCAGCATAAAAATCTTCACCACCAACATCCGGCCGGGGAACTTGGGCCGCATGGTGCCGCACGGCCACATCTGGGAGGCCCTCAAGGTCGTCGCGGCGGCGGGCGGCATCGCCTGCATCCATGCCGAGGACAACGACATCGTCATGTTCATGTACGAGAAGCTGATGCGCGAGAATCGCGTCAGCTTCGAGCACATGGCCGAGGTGCACAATGCGCTGTCGGAGGAGCTGTCCTTCAATCGCGTGATTCGCCTCGCCGAGAATGTCGAGGGCGCCGCCCTCTACATGGTGCATGTCTCGGCGGCGACCGGCGTGGCGGCGCTCGAGGCATCGCGGATGCGCGGCTTCCCGATGTACGGCGAGACCTTGCATCAGTACCTGCTCTACAACGCCGAGGATTATAAGCGGCCAGGCGGGCAGATGTTCCACACCTACCCGTCGCTGAAATATCCGGAGGACCAGAAGCGCCTGTGGGAGGCGACCAACCGCGGCGCCATCCAGGTCATCGCCACCGACGAGCTGTGCTGTCCGCTCCGGGTCAAGCTGCAGGGCAGCCGGATCGACGACACGACGGGCGGCAACTCGGGCGTCGAGCCCAGGGTCGGGCTGATGTACACCAACATGGTGACCAAGCGCGGCTACTCAGCCGAACATTTCGTCGACATGATCTCGAGCAACGCCGCGCGCATCATGGGCCTCTATCCCCGCAAGGGCGCGCTGGCGGCGGGCTCCGACGCCGACATCGTGCTGCTGCAGACGGGCCTCGACAAGACGATCCGGGCCGCCGACCTGCACGAAACCGACTACACGCCCTGGGAGGGCCATGTGGTGACGGCGTGGCCGGCCGTGACCATCCTGCGCGGCAACGTCGTGGTGGAAGACGGCGCCTTCCACGGCGACCTCAGGCACGGGCAGTTTCTCAAGCGCAAGGTGGCGGAGGAAATGCGCAGCAGGCCGGCGGTTTAGGAAAAGGGCCGAGCAAGTCGGGCCAGCTTGCTTCCCCTTGCCGGAGTCCGGCAAGGGGAAGTGCCCTCGTCATACGAGGGCGATGGGGTCATGGGCCGCGGCCTGCGGCTTCCGACCCCTCCGTCGCCGTATGACGGCGACACCTCCCCTTCGCGAATCCGCGAAGGGGAGGGGAACTAGATTCAGGCTGCTTGGACTCTGCTCTACTTCCTGACGCCGCCAAGCGTCAGGCCGGCCAACATCCAACGACGCAGCGCGAAGAAGATCGCCACCGGCGGCAGGGCGTAGACGATTGCGGTGGCCATCATGTAGTTCCAGGGCGCCTCGTCGGCGTCGAAGAACTGCGCGATCGCCACCGCCACCGTCATTTTGTGTTCCGAGGTGAGCAGAATGTATTGGTAGATGTATTCGTTCCAGGCGAACAGCAGGGCAAACGTGCTGACCGCCGCCAGCGCCGGCGCCGCGAGCGGCAGGTAGAGATGGCGGTAGATCTGCCAGGGCCCAGCGCCGTCGATTTGCGCCGCCTCGTCGAGTTCCTTGGGAATGAGCTTGGCGTATTGCTGCAGGATCAGGATGGCGTAGGGCGTGGTGAAGGTCACGTCGGCGGCAATCACCGCCCATAGGGAATCCGACAGGCCGTACACGCGCATGATGCGGTAGAACGGGATCACCAGGAGGGACGCCGGGACGGCATAGGTGAGAACCGGGAAATTGCCGAGCAACCAGCCGCGCGCCAGCGTCATGCGGCCGAGCGCGAAGGCGGCCAGCGAGCCGATTACGAGCGTGATCAGCATGGTCGCGAGCGCGATGAACAGGCTGTTGGCGAACTTCAGCCAGAAGTGCTGCAGGTACCAGTAGTCGCCGCTCAGCACGACGCGAAAGGCATCGAGCGTGGGCTCGGCCGGCCAGACGATTCCGGCATATTCGGTGTCGCCCTCCTCGTCGAGCGCGATCAGCAGCATGTTGTAGGTCGGCAGCAGCGCCCACACGAGCAGCAGCAGGCCCAGCGTCCACGCCGCGACGTCGGCCAGGACCCTGCGCCGCCGATGCGGGCGCCAGGATGAGAGCCGCCAGGACGAGAGTCGCCAGGCGGCGGCGGGCAGGCCGTAGCGGGGCGTGGCGAGGCTCACAGTTGCAGCTCGCCCGCGTGCAGGCGGCGCATCAGGATCAACGCCAGCGGCACCAGCACCGGCAGAGTGGACATCACCGCGGCCACGCCGAGCTCCGGTTGCGCGGCGTCGAAGGCGTAGTGCATGCCGAGCGTCGCCAGGACGTCGCTCGATCTCGCCGGCGCGCCCATCGATACCAGGAACACCGTGGTGTAGTCCCCCACCGTCCACAGCGTCGCGAGCAGCGTGCAAACGACGTAGATGTTGGCGAGAAGCGGGAACACGACGTGCAGGAAACGGCGCACGCCCACCGCACCGTCGATCGCCGCCGCCTCGTAGATCTCCTGCGGGATCGCCAGCCGGCCGGCGATGAACACCAGGGTCCAGAAGGGCAGCCATTTCCAGATGTGGGCGATGATGTTCGAGCCCAGCGCCAGCCAAGGATCGTTGAACCAGAGCGGGCCGTCCACGCCGAAAAGCTCGCGCAACAGCGCATCGACCAGCCCCTGCTCGCCGATCAGCATCCAGTGAAAGGAGGCGAAAGCCGGAACGGCGGGCATCGCCCAGCAGAGCAGGAAGATCGCGAGCAGTGGCCGCACCCACCACTGCGGGCGCAGGAAGAAGCCCGACAGCAGCAGGGCTCCGAACATCATGACGTTCACGCCAAAGCCGACGTAGAGGAGTGTGTTGATCGCGGTCGTGACATAGCGCGGCTCGGCGAACAGCTCGCCGTAGAGCGCGGGGTCGCGCGCCATCCACAGTCCATAGGCCACGGGATAGACGACGAAGGCGGCAAAGACGGCCGCGTAAGGGGCGAGAAAGGCAAAGGCCCAGGCGAGCTCCGCGCGTTGCAGGCGCCGCCCGGGCGGGTGGGCCCCCTTCGCGCGGCGCGTCGCGGCGTTCAGCCCTTGACCCCGCCCATGGTGAGGCCGGCGGACATGCGGCGGCGGAAGACGTAGTAGA
>JABCYT010000172.1 GCA_013290035.1 Alphaproteobacteria bacterium | reverse complement strand
TGCTGGTCGACGGCGACACCGGCTACGGCGAGGCGCTGAACGTCATGCACATGGTGCGCGCCTTCGAGGAGGCGGGCGCTGGCGCGGTCCATATCGAGGACCAGCTCCTGCCCAAGAAATGCGGCCATCTGAACGACAAGAAGCTCGCCGACCCGCACGACATGGCGGCCAAGGTCGCCGCCGCCGCCAAGGCGCGCCGCCATCTCGTCGTCGTCGCCCGCACTGATGCCGCGGCGAGCGAAGGCATCGACGGCGCCGTGGCCCGCGCCAGGCGCTACCTCTCGGCCGGCGCCGACGCGATCTTCCCCGAGGCTCTGACCAATGCCGAGATGTTCCGCGCCTTCGCCAGGGCCATGCCGGGCGTCCCGCTGCTGGCCAACATGACCGAGTTCGGACGGACGCCGTTCTTCACCGCCAGCGAGTTCGAGGCAATGGGCTACACGATGGTGATCTGGCCGGTCTCCGCGTTTCGTGTCGCCAACAAGGCACAGGCCAGACTCTATGCGGCGCTCCGGCGCGACGGCGGTACGCAGAACATGCTGGCCGACATGCAGACCCGCGTCGAGCTCTACGAGACGATCGGCTATCATGCCTACGAGGCGCTCGACTCCTCGATCGTCGAGACCATCGTTCCGCAGGGCATGCCGCAGCGTTAGGTTCTTGCCGGACCGCGGGCCTCCGGCCCGCTCATGGTCATGATGCGGGCCTGGAGGCCCGCGGTCCGGCAAGATCTAAAACCCCAGCACCGAGAGATCCGGTGAGCGGCGGTGGAAGTCCGTCGCGTCCTGGAATGCCTTGCCGAGCCTGAGCACGTCGCGCTCGGCGAAAGGCTTGCCGACGATCTGGACGCCGAGCGGCAGGCTGCCCGATTGACCCGAGGGCATGGCGAGGCTGCACAGGCCGAGATAGTTGGCCGGCCGCGTGAGATAGCCCGGGATCGGCGAGGCCTCGTCGACCTCGGCGAGCGGGATCGCCGGCACCGCCATGGTCGGCAGCAGGACGGCGTCGTAGGGCGTCATCCAGTCAGTGAAGACGCGCCGCCGGTTCGCCATGGCGCGCATCTCCTCGGCATAGGCGCCGGGCAGGAAGCTTTTCGCGGTCTGCGCACGCATGCGCACGCCGGGGCCGATTGCCTTGTTGGTGTTCTCGATATAGTCGCGGTGCAGCGCGTAGGCCTCCGAGGCGATGATCGTTCCGGCCGGGCGCGACAGATCGAAATACCAGTCGGGCAGCCGCACCGCCTCGACCATGGCCCCGAGGCTTTCGAAGGTCCGACCGGCCGCCTGCCACGCCTTGGTGACGTCGGGGTGCATGAAGGTGGGCAGTTCCTTGGTGTCGGGTATGGCCACGCGCATGCCTTCGATCGAGCCTGGCCGGGTGGCCAGCGTGAAATCCTCCAGCGGCTGGCCGAGCGTCGTGGGATCGCGCGGGTCGGGGGCGGCCAGCGCATTCAGCATCAGCGCGCAATCTTCGACGGAGCGCGCCATCGGTCCAATCGAATCGAGGGTCCAGCTCAACAGCATCGTGCCCGAAAGACCGATGCGGCCGAACGTGACTTTCAGCCCGACCAGCCCGTTCAGGGCCGAGGGGATGCGCACCGAGCCGCCGGTGTCGCTGCCGATGCCGGCCGGCGCGAGGCGGGCCGCCACCGCCACGCCGGTGCCGCTCGACGAGCCGCCGGGCACGCGGTGTGTCTTAAGGTCCCAGGGATTCCACGGCGCACCCATCAGCGGGTTGGTGCCCCAGCCGCCGAAGGCGAACTCGACCATGTGCAGCTTGCCGAGCGGCACCATGCCGGCCGCGGTGAGCCGCTCAACCGTGTTGGAGGTCTCGGTCGCCACGCGCTTCTCGAACATCTTCGAGCCGCCGGTGCCGACTTTGCCGGCGATGTCGCAGAGGTCCTTGTAGGCGACCGGTAGGCCGTGCAGCGGGCCCAGCGGGAAGCCCGACGCGCGCGCCGTGTCGGCAGCCTGGGCGAGCGCCTTGGCTTCCGTCGCATAGACTTCGGTGAAGGCGTGCAGCTTGTCGTTGGCCTTGTCGATGCGGCCGAGCAGGGCATCGACGACCTCGCGCGAGGAGAAGCGCTTGGCGGCGAGGCCGGCCGAAAGCTCGGTCAGGGTGAGCTCATGAAGCTGCATGTCGATAGTCTCCACTTCTCAGATCGCTGATGCGCCCGTGACCTCACCCTGAGGAGAGCCGCGAAGCGGTGCGTCTCAAAGGGTGGGCCCCAGTTTCCTTGTTGCCCATCACAGCGCGGGGGTTACCCCGCGCGATCGAGACGCGCACCTGCGGCGCGCTCCTCAGGATGAGGATATTGTTGAATCACGATCAGTAAGTTGCCCGCCCGCCGGAGAGGTCGAAGGTGGCGCCGGTGGCGAAGGTGCAGAGATCGGACGCGAGCCACGCCACCATCTCGGCCACTTCGTCGACCTCGCCGAAACGATTCATCGGGATCTTGGACAGCATGTACTGGATGTGCTGCTCGGTCATCTGGCTGAACAGCTCGGTCTTAACCACGGCCGGCGCCACGCAGTTCACCAGCACGCCGGTTGTCGCCAGTTCCTTGCCGAGCGACTTGGTGAGACCGATCACGCCGGCCTTGGAGGCCGAGTAGGCCGACGCATTCGGGTTGCCTTCCTTGCCCGCGACCGAGGCGATGTTGACGATGCGGCCGCGGCCGCGCATCGCCATGCCGCCCGCCACGGCGCGATTGCACAGGAAGACGCCGGTCAGGTTGATGTCGATGACCTGCTTCCAGGCATCGACCGGATAGCTCACGACCGTCGTGTTGGGCCCGGTGATGCCGGCGCTGGCAACGAGGATGTCGGGCGGCGCGAGCTGGTCCTCCGTGGCGGCCAGTGCCTTGGCGACGGAGGCTTCGTCGGTCACATCGACCTCGACGGCGATGGCGCTTCCCAAGGAGGCGGCGGACTGCTTGGCGCGCTCCATGTCACGATCCCACAGCGCGACCCTGCCGCCGCCGCCGGTGATCTTGGCGGCACAGGCGAGCCCGATCCCGCGCGCGCCGCCGGTCACGATGGCGGTCCGATCCTTGAACAAGTCCGCTTGCATACCTGCCTCCCAAATCCTTGAATTATCTGCTGATTCCTACCATATCGAGCCGTTCCCCCATCCGCTACACTGGCCCTCGTTTCCCGGGAGTTTCATGTCCTCCGCCCCGCCGGCCTCCATCGACGCCACCCTCGATCTCCTGAAGGGCGGCGACTATATCGCCGACCGCAGCCTTGCCACCGTTCTCTATCTCGCGCTCAAGCTCGGGCGGCCGCTGTTCTGCGAGGGCGAGGCGGGCGTCGGCAAGACCGAGATCGCCAAGGTGCTGGCCCAGGCCCTGAAGCGGCCGCTGATCCGGCTGCAGTGCTACGAGGGCCTCGACGTCGCCTCGGCGGTCTACGAATGGAACTACGCCCGCCAGATGATCGAGATTCGCCTCGCCGAAGCGCAAGGCGTGCACGATCGTGGCGAGCTGGCCGCCGACATCTTCGACGAACGCTTCCTGATCCGCCGGCCATTGCTGGAGGCGCTCAGCCCGCATGCCGAGGGCGCGCCCATCCTGCTGATCGATGAGCTCGATCGCACCGACGAGCCGTTCGAGGCCTACCTGCTGGAGGTGCTGTCCGACTTCCAGGTGACGATCCCGGAGCTCGGCACGATCAAGGCGGCGCAGACGCCGATCGTGATCATCACCTCCAACCGCACGCGCGAGATCCACGACGCGCTGAAGCGCCGCTGCTTCTACCACTGGGTCGACTACCCCGACCTGCGGCGTGAACTGGAGATCCTTAAGGTCAAGGCGCCGGGCTCCAGCGAACGCCTGTCGCGCCAGGTCGTGGGCTTCGTGCAGGAGCTGCGCAAGCTCGACCTCTTCAAGTCGCCGGGCGTGGCCGAATCGATCGACTGGGCGACGGCGCTGTCGGAGCTGAACGCGCTCGACCTCGACCCCAAGACCATCAACGACACGCTGGGCGTGCTGCTGAAGTACCAGGACGACATCCAGCGCCTGCAGGGCTCGGAAGCGGCCGAGATTCTGCGCAAGGTGAAGTCCGACATCGCCGCCCAGCCGCTGGGTTAGCCGGCTCGATGGACGCGCTGCCAGACATCCCGGCCGCGCCACGGCCAGAAGAGGGGCCGCGCGGTAAGCTCGCCACCAACATCGTGCACTTCGCGCGGACCCTGCGCACGGCCGGCCTCAGGGTCGGGCCGGGCCAGGTGCTGCGCGCCATCGAGGCAGTGGAGGCGGCGGGCCTCAAAAAGCGCGACGACTTCTACTGGACCCTGCACTCGGTGTTCGTGAACCGCCGCGACCAGCGCGAGATCTTCGACCAGGCATTCCATGTCTACTGGCGCAACCCGCGCCTCTTGGAAAAGATGATGGAGATGCTGCTGCCGCAGGTCGGCGTGCCGGCCGATCCCGACCAGGCCAAGCAGCTCAGCCGGCGACTGCAGGAGGCGCTGCAGCCGGGCCGCGGCCAAGCGCCGGAAGAGAAGGACGAGCCGCCCGAAGTCGAGGTCGAGGCGACCTTCACCGTCTCCGACCGCGAGGTTCTGCAGCATCGCGACTTCGAGCAGATGTCCCAGGCCGAGATCGACGATGCGTTGCGCGCCATCTCGCGGCTGCGCCTGCCGGTGCCGGAACGGCGCACCCGCCGTTATCGCTCGGCGCGGCGCGGCCCCAGGGTCGATTTCCGCGCCTCGCTGCGCCGGGCGCTCCGGCCCGAGGGCTTGACCGAACTGCGCAAGCGCGAGCCGCGCCGCCGGCCGCCGCCGCTCGTCATCCTGTGCGACATCTCGGGCTCGATGGCCCGCTACACGCGCATGTTCCTGCATTTCATGCACGCCATCACCAACGACCGCGACCGCGTCTACTGCTTCACCTTTGGCACGCGGCTCAGCAACGTGAGCCGCGCATTGCGCAACAAGGACGTCGATGTCGCCCTGCAGAAGGCGTCGGCCCAGGTCGAGGACTGGTCGGGCGGCACGCGCATCGGCCAGACCTTGCACGAGTTCAACAACAAGTGGTCGCGCCGGGTGCTGGGGCAGGGCGCGGTCGTACTGCTGATCACCGACGGGCTCGACCGCGAGGGCGCGGCGGGCCTTGAGGAGGAGATGGAGCGGCTGCACAAGTCGTGCTCGCGGCTGATCTGGCTCAACCCGCTCTTGCGGTATGGTGCCTACGAGCCCAAATCTCAGGGCAACCGGGCGATGTTGCCCCATGTCGATGAATTCCGGCCGGTACACAATCTCGAGAGCCTAGCTGGGCTGATCGCGGCGCTGGGCGCCGCGCCGGCCGGCGCCGACAAGCGGCTGGCCAGTTGGCAGACCGAACTGCGCAAGGAGTAGACCATGAGCGATGCACTCGATGTCCTGGATCAGGTCGGCAAGTGGAAAGCCTCGGGCAAGGGCGTCGCGGTCGCCACGGTGATCACCACCTGGGGATCGTCGCCGCGGCCGGTCGGCAGCCAGCTCGGCGTCGACGAGACCGGCGCCATGGTGGGCTCGGTGTCGGGCGGCTGCATCGAGGGCGCCGTGGTCAAGGAGGCGCTGGCCTCGATCGCCGACGGCAAGCCGCGGCTGCTGGATTTCGGCGTCACCGACGAACAGGCCTGGGATGTCGGCCTCGCCTGCGGCGGCAAGGTCCAGGTCTTCGTCGAGAAGGTGAACTGATCCCATGAAGTCCGAAACCGTCGCCGCCCTGCAGGACGCCCGCACCAAGCGCCGCGCCGTGACGCTCGCCACGCGGCTGAGCGATGCCGCCGAGACCCTGGTCTATCTGGACAAGGCGGAGGGCGCGCTTGCGAACGACGCCGCTCTGCTCTCGGCCGCCCGCCGCGCCATGGAAATCGGCCGCAGCGAGACGGTCGATCTTGGCGGCGAAAAGATCTTCCTGAACGTCTATGTGCCGCCGGCGCGCCTGATCATCGTCGGCGCCGTGCATATCGCGCAGTCGCTGGCGCCAATGGCGACCATGCTCGATTTCGACGTCACCGTCGTCGATCCGCGCGGCGCCTGGGCGACCGGCAGCCGGTTCCCTGGCGTGAAGGTGATGCAGGAATGGGCCGACGATGCCTTCGAGACGATGGGGCTCGACGTCTCAACCGCCGTGGTGACCTTGACGCACGATCCCAAGCTCGACGATCCCGCGCTCGAGGCGGCGCTCAGGTCGGACGTCTTCTATGTCGGCGCGCTGGGCAGCCGGCGTACCCACGCCAAGCGCAAGGAGCGGCTGGCCGAGGCCGGCATCACCGAGGAGCAGTTCGCCCGCATCCACGGACCGGTCGGCCTCAATATCGGCGCCAAGTCGCCGGCCGAAATCGCTGTCTCCATCCTCGGCCAGATCGTCGAGGCGCGCGCTCGGCGGATCGAGGCGATGGCCGGTCCGAAGGTGGTCGCAGCGTGAGATTCGGCGAGACACCCATCGATGAGGCTGCCGGCGCCATCCTGGCGCATAGCTGGCGCGCGAGCGGCGTCAACTTCTCAAAGGGTCGGCGGCTGTCGGCAGAGGACGTCGCCAAGCTCAAGGCCGCCGGCGCCGCGACCGTGGTGGCGGCCCGCCTCGATCCCGACGACGTGCACGAGGACGAGGCGGCGGCGGCGGTCGCCAAGGCGCTGGCCGGCGAAGGCATCGAGATCACCGCGGCCTTCACCGGACGCTGCAACCATTTCGCCACGGAAGCGGGTCTCGCGGTTGTCGATCACGAGCGCATCGATGCGCTGAACGAGCTCGACGAATCGGTCACCGTGGCGACCCTGCCGCCCTTCGCCCGGGTCGAGCCGCGACAGATGGTGGCCACCGTCAAGATCATTCCCTACGCCGCGCCGCGTACGGCGGTCGCCAAGGCCATCGAGGTGGCGAAGTCGGCCAACCAGCCGCTGGTCTCCGTGGCGCCGTTCAAGTCCATGCGCGCCGGCCTGGTGCAGACCAGGCTGCCCGGCACGCGCGACAAGGTCTTGGACAAGGCGGTTGGCACGACCGGCAAGCGGCTGACGTCGCTGGGCAG
>JABCYT010000171.1 GCA_013290035.1 Alphaproteobacteria bacterium | reverse complement strand
CCAGCAGGACGGTGTGGGGCACGCGCAAGCGCTCGGCCAGCGGCACCAGCAGGCTCACCACCGTCAGCACCATGGCGATCGCCAGCAGGGCGTAGATCGTATCGGTCACCTGGTGAACTTACTCCGCCTGAAGCCCCTGTCATGAGGCCATTGTCGACCGCGACGGTCCCTCGCCTTATAACGTCGACGATGGCCAAGCTGGCAGTCTTCATTCACGGCATGTGGGGCACGCCGGACGTGTGGCGAAATTGGCGCTCGCGGTTCGAGGCGCGCGGCTGGCAAACCCTGACGCCTGCGCTACGCCACCATGACGCGCCGCCGCACGCGCCGCCCGGCGCGCTCGGCGCCACCAGCCTGCTCGACTACGCCGCCGATCTCGAACGCGAATTGCGCGCCTTGCCGGAGAAGCCGGTCGTGATCGGCCATTCGATGGGCGGGCTGATCGCCTTGCTGCTGTGCGCGCGCGGCCTGGCGCGTGCCGGTGTGCTGCTCACGCCGGCCGCGCCTGCCAGCGTGATCGCGATCCGGCCGTCGAACTTCGTGGCCTTCGCCCGCATCCAGATGAAGTGGGGCTGGTGGCGCAAGCCGCACCGCGCGACCCTCGGCGAGGCGCTGTCGCACACCTTCAACACCACGGACTCGCGCGAAGGCAGCGAACGACATGCAGGCTTCGTGCATGATTCGGGCCGCGCCCTGTTCGAGATCGCGTGGCCCTGGCTCGATGCCAGGAAGGCCACGACGATCGATCCCCGGCTGGTCACCGTGCCGCTGCTGTTCATCGCCGCCGAAAAGGACCGGCTGACGCCGCCCGGCGTGGTGCGCCGCACGGCCGCACGCTTTGCGCATGTCTCGGACTATGTCGAATATCCAAATCAGGGCCACTGGGTCGTCGGCCAGCCGGGCTGGGAGCGGGTTGCCGACGATGCCGCCACCTGGCTCGACGGCAAGACGGTCTGAGGCATGGCGATCGTCGACTTCGCGGAACTGAAGGCGCGCGTGCCCGACGGCCGTCTGATGGCGCTCGATGTCGGCAGCAAGACCATCGGCGTCGCCACTTCGGACGCGTTGCGCCTGCTGGCGACGCCCATCACGACCCTGAAGCGCGGCAAGCTGGCGGCCGATCTCGCAGCACTCGCCGAGCTTGCGAAGAAGCACGAGATCAAGGCGCTGGCGATCGGGCTGCCGCTCAACATGGACGGCAGCGAGGGCCCGCGCTGCCAGTCGGTGCGCCAGTTCGCGGCCAACCTCGCCAATCACGGCCCACCGGCCCTGGCCGCCCTGCCCGTCGTCTGGCAGGACGAGCGGCTCAGCACGGCTGCCGTCACGCGCGGCATGATCGACGACTACGACATGAGCCGCGCCAAGCGCGCTGAAAGGGTCGACGCGGCCGCCGCGGCCTGGATCCTGGAAAGTGCGCTGGCGCGTCTGCGCGGTTAGCGCCCTACTTGAGAATGATCTCGTGCGTCAGGCGTTCGCTTTCCTCGCCGGCGCGCACGTCGATGGCGAGTTCCCAACGACCGGACCTGTCGAACACCATGCCTTCGGCGCGATAGCGGCCGTCGCCCGCCGGCACGATGGTCGGTTTGACCTTCATGCCGCGCTTCTGCTCCGGCATCTGCGCGTCGACCGCCGCCAGCTCGGCCGGATTGCCGTTCTTGGTGCAGACATTGAACAGCAGCGCAAACGGTTCGCCGACCTCGATGCGCATCGGCTCGGGACGGAAGGCGATCATGTAGTGGTCGGAGAACACGACCCAGCCCGTGCCACGCCCGAGGTCGAGCGGACAATCCGCCGCCACGGCGGAGCCGGCCGCGGCAAACGACGCGAGCAGCAGGCCGAATAGAGGGAGGAGAAGCCTCATCGGCATTCCATCAGCGGCGATCCTTGGCGGCGCCCTTGGCAGACCAGGCGTAGTTGAAGCTAATCGAGATACGCTCGCCGGAGAAGCGCGCCGGCGGCACTTCATGACGCAGCCAGCTCTCGAACAGCACGAGGTCGCCCGCCTTGGCCGGCAGGCTGACGAACGGCCGAAAGCGCTGCGGCGCGTCGGCCCGCCGCGGCGGCGTCGCCATATGAAGAGCCAGCCGCGGATCCTCGAATTTCAGTGCACCGGCGCCTCGGGGCACGGCCACGTAATAAGTGCCGCTGATGAAGGAGGTCGGGTGCAGGTGCAGGGAGTGCACCGCGCTCGCCGGCATGACGTTCGCCCAGCAATCGGTCATCTCGAGCGTCCGGCCGGCCAGATCGTAGTGCAGCGCGCGGGCGAACGCCTTGACGCGGGGATCGATGCGCCGACGCAGCCGCGCAAACAGCGACGAGACGAGATGCAGCCGGTCGAGCGAGCCGTAGGAGGTGTAGCCGCCGAGATAATGCCGAGCCGACCAGCGCCGGCCGGCCGCGTCCGAGGCGGCGAGTGACCGGCATTCATCGGCCAGATCCTGCTCGAACCGGCCCTGATCCGGCCTGCTCAGGGCTTCTTTGCTGACAAGTGTCGGGAAAAGGGCGCGGATCGCCATAGCGTGATTATCCGTGAAGCCGGCCTCTCGTGCTATGGTTTCGCATGCTCAGCGAACAGCAGATCGAGACCTATCGTCGAGACGGCTACCTGGTGATCCCTCGCCTGATCCAGGGCGAGCAGCTCGGCCAGTTGCGCGCGCTCACCGACCGCATCGTCGACGAGGCGCGCGGCGTCGCCACCAACGACGAACTCTATGACCTCGAGCCCAGCCACAGCGCCACCCTGCCGCGGGTACGCCGGCTGAAGCCCGCGATTTTCAAGCGCTACGCCTTCTTCCATACCCTGGCGCGCGATCCGGCGATCACGTCGATCCTGGCGCATCTCCTTGGACCCGCCATCCGCCAGCACGGCGGCAAGCTCAACATGAAGTCGGCCAGCTACGGCTCGCCGGTGGAATGGCACCAGGACTGGGCATTCTATCCACACACCAACGACGACGTGCTGGCGACCGGCATCTACCTCGACGACTGCGACATCGACAACGGCCCGCTGATGGTGCTGCCCGGCACGCATCGCGGCCCAACCTTCGACCATCACGCCCAGGGCCGCTTCTGCGGGGCGATGAACCCGGCCGAGTGCGCGCTCGATTTCGCCAAGGCGGTCCCGCTCGTCGGGCCGGCCGGCTCAATGACCATCCATCATGTGCGGCTGGTGCACGGTTCGGCGCTCAACCGATCCAACCGCCAGCGTCGCCTGCTGCTGCACGAATACACCGCGGCCGACGCCTGGCCGCTGATGGGGGTGGCGAATTTCGAGGAGTTCAACGGCCGCATGGTGCTGGGCGAGCCCACCATCGAGCCGCGCGTGGTGCCCGCACCCGTGCGCATGCCGCTGCCGGCCGCCGACCACCAGGGCTCGATCTATGAAAATCAGCGGGGGACGGGCCGTCGGTTCTTCGAGACCTACGAGGAGCGTGTCCGTGCCGGCTAGACTCTTGGCCATCGTGCTTGCCTTCATGCTGGAAAGCCCACTGGCCCAGGCGGCCGAAAAGCTTTCGATCGGCGCCGACCACGGCACGATCGACTTCGCGATCGGCAATTCCAAGATCTTCCGCACCACCGGCAGCTTCAAGAGCTGGCAGGGCTTCGTGAATGTCGACGATGCCGAGGTGCCCAACAGCACCGTCGAGGTCGTGGTCAACACCGTGAGCCTCCAGATGCTGGATACCCAGCAGACGGCGATGCTGAAGGACAGCGACTTCTTCGATGTCGAGAAGTTCCCCAAGATGACCTTCGAATCGAAGAAGATCGAACGCACCGGCCAGAACGCCTTCAAGGTCGAGGGCGACATCACGCTGCGCGGCATCACGCGGCCGATGACGCTCGACGTGACGGTGGCCGACCGCCGGCCCAACGCACCGGCCGGCGCGCGCTACGCCCGCTTCCGCGGCATCGGCACCCTCAAGCGCTCCCAATTCGGCATGACCAAGTATGTCGACATGGTTGGCGACACCGTCGAGATCGTCATCGCCACCGACGCGTGGCGCTGAGCGCGCGCCGCCGGGACGGACGCGTGGCCGAGCCGCGCTATCATCCCGCCGCCCAGGCGCTGCACTGGGTGACCGCGCTCGCGGTGCTGGGGATGCTTGCCGTCGGATTGTGGATGACCGGCCTGCCGCTCGGCTTCACCAAGCTCTATGCCTATACCTGGCACAAGTGGGTGGGGCTGGTCGTGCTGGCGCTGACGGTCGGCCGCCTGATGTGGCGCTGGCGCCATCCGCCGCCGCCGCTGCCCTCGGCGGTCGTGCACTGGCAGGCCGTGCTGGCGCCGATCGCCCATTGGGCGTTGCTGGCGCTGTTGCTCGCCATGCCGCTGAGCGGCTGGCTGATGAGCTCGGCGGCCGGCGTCAGCGTCTTCTGGTTCGGCTACATCCCCCTGCCCGACCTGGTGCCGCGCGACCCCGCCTTGTTCGAGGCCTTGCAGACGACGCATTATGTCCTGTCGCGGCTCCTGATCGCGGTGCTGGTGCTCCATGTCGCCGCCGTCGTGCACCACGATCTGCTGCGGCGCGACGGCGTCTTTCGCCGCATGTGGCCGTTCGGAGGAACCTGATGCGCTCCTGGCCGCTCCTCGCCCTCCTGCTCCTCGCCTCACCTGCGATCGCCGGACCGCAGGACGCCTGGACGATCGATCCGCGCGCGAGTTCGCTCACTTTCACCGCCTCCCAGGTCGGCGCCTTCGTCAACGGCCGCTTCCCGACCTGGACGGGCGAGATCGTCCTCGATCCCGCCGCGCTCGCCGCGGCGCGCATCGACATCAAGATCGAGACGCCGCCGGTGACGACCAACAACCACGACGTCGATTCGCTGCTCAAGGGACCCAGCTTCCTCGACGTGCAGAAATTCCCCGCGGCGCGCTTCGTGGCGACCTCGATCGCCGGCAAGGGGGGCGAGCGCTACGAGGCGCGCGGCAAGCTCACGATCCGCGACGTCACGCGCGACGCCGTGCTGCCCTTCACCCTGGCGATCGCCGACGATCCGGCGCAACCGGGCAGGCTGCGCGCGACGGCGCGCGGACGGCTCAATCTGAAGCGGCTCGACTTCGGCGTCGGCCGGAACGAATGGGCCGGCACCGGCCAGGTCGCTGACGAGGTCATTGTCGATCTCACCGTGGTGGCAGGCCGCAGCAGATGATGGCGCGCCGCCAGTTCCTCGGCGCCGGCGCCACGCTTCTCATCGTCTCCGATGCGCGCGCTCAATCGGGCCTGGGGCCGGAATGGCTCGGCAGCTACGCCGGCGTCGTGCGGTTCTACCGGTCGATCCCGCTCGAAGACATCTATCCTCCGCCCGAGCATCCGCATGTCGATCTCGACAGTCCGGCGCCCCTTGCCGTCTATTTCTCCATCCGTGTCGAGGATGGCTGCGCCGTCGTCTGGCTGCGCATCGACGGCGGGCCGATGCAAACCACCTACCGGGGCGAGACGCTGCGCTTCGCGCCGCTGGCCGGCGGTTTCGCCACATTGATCGGCGCCGACGCCCATCCCGCGCCGCGCTCGGCGACCCTGATCGTTGGCCCCGACTCGCTCGGCACCGAGGCGCTGTTCAACCATGCCGACGGCAGCTTCTGGCGCCGCCATTTCAACGCCCGCTTCACGCCGGCTGGCGCCGAGGTGATCGTCTGGGTGTTCGACGCCGCCGGCACGCGCGCCCGCACCTGGCGCGGCGCGGCGGTGCGCGACGACTAGCGGCGTTATTGGGGCCTTGGCCCAACATAGTTCGACTGCGGGCGGATGATGCGACCGCCCTTCTCCTGCTCGAAGATGTGCGCGCACCAGCCGGCGGTGCGGCCGACCGCGAACAGGGCGGTGAAGGCGCTGCGCGGCACCTCGAGCGCCTCCAGGAGCAGCGCGGTGTAGTACTCGACGTTGATGTCGAGACGCCGGCCGGGCTTGTGCTTGCGCAGCGCGGCGATGGCGCCCTTCTCGACTGCGGTGGCGTAGGCGAGGCGGCCGGCGGTCGCGGGCAGCGTGGCGACGGTGGCCTTCAGCACGTCGGCGCGCGGGTCGCGCACCTTGTAGATGCGATGGCCGAAGCCCATCAGGGTCGCGCCCTTGGCGAAGGCGTCGTCGAACCAGGCCTCGGCGCGCGCGGCGTCGCCGATCTCGTCCAGCATGTCGAGGACAGGGCCGGGCGCGCCGCCATGCAGCGGGCCCTTGAGCGCGCAGAGCGCCGCCAGCACCGAGGAGATCAGGCCGGCATGCGTGGAGGCCACCACGCGGGCGGTGAAGGTCGAGGCGTTGAAGCCGTGATCGGCGATGGTCGCCAGGTAGGTGTCGAGCGCCTTCTCGAACACCACGCCGGCGCGCTGGCCGCGGATCATGCGCAGGAGATCCTGCGCGGTGGTGAGCGTCGGATCCGGTGCGATCGGCGCCAGGCCCTTCTCGGCGTTGAGCAGGGCCGCCAGGAACACCGGCATGGCGCCGCACACCAGGTAGTGATGCGGCGTCGTCTCATGGTCGGGCAGCAGGGCGATGCCGACCCGGAGTGCCTCGACCGGGTTGAGGCCGCGCGTGGCGGCGAGCAGCTTCGGCACGGCGGCGAAAGCCTGCACGCGCGCCGCCGCCAGGCCGCTCGCGACTGCCGACGCATCGCCCCCGCCTTCGGCATAGCCCTCCCACAGCAGCGCCGCGACGCCCTCGAATCCGCGCGAGGCGACCAGCTCCTGCAGGGCGTGACCGCGGACGACCAGCCGGCCGGCCTCGCCGTCGACCTCGCTCATCACCGTGTCAGCCACGACGACGCCGTCGAGGCCGCTGTCCACCCGTGTCTGCAGCATTGAATTTCCTTTCCCGATATCGGGGCCCACCGTCGGATCGTCGAAATATATTGTCAATCTTGATTATATTGATCAATATAAAGCCATGTCGAACGAATGGCTGAGTTCCCGGGAAGCCGCGCGACGGCTTGGCGTATCGGCCGCGACACTCTACGCCTATGTCAGCCGCGGGCTGCTGCGCTCGGAGGCGGTCGACGGCCGTCGCGAGCGGCGCTGACGCGCCCACGGCATCGTGCGC
>JABCYT010000170.1 GCA_013290035.1 Alphaproteobacteria bacterium | reverse complement strand
GGCATCGGTCAAGCCGGCGCTGGTGATGACGACCAAGAACACCAAGCGCGCCGAAGCCGACGCCGGCGCGGGCGTGGCGGTGAAGAGCCATCCCGACATCCGCTGGGGGCGCTGCGACATCAAGACAGTGGCCCTGCTGCCCAACGTGCTCGCCAAGCAGGCGGCGCGAGAGAGCGGCGCCTATGAGGCCTGGCTGGTCGACGACGAGGGCAGGGTGACCGAGGGCGCCTCGACCAATGCCTGGATCGTGACCCAGGACGGCGAGCTGGTGAGCCGCCAGACCGACCATGGCATCCTGGCGGGCATCACGCGCCATACGCTGAAGTCGTTGGTCGATGCGCTTCAGCTCAAAGTCGTCGAGCGGCCGTTCACCCTGGCTGAAGCCAAGAAGGCCAAGGAAGCATTCATCACCAGTGCGACCGCGTTCGTCACGCCGGTGGTGAAGATCGACGGCGAGCCGGTGGGCGACGGCAAGGTTGGTGCGACGGCCCGGCGGCTGCGCGAGGAATACGTGCGCTTCGCGGCGTCCGGCGAGGCGGTCACGTGACGCTGCCGGCCGGCCTGAGGCCGCCACGTGCCGTCCTGTTCGACTGGGACAACACGCTGGTCAATACCTGGCCGACCATCGTCGAGTGCTACCACGACACCTTCACGGCGCTCGGCCGGACGCCGTGGACCGCAGTCGAAGTGCGCAACCGCGCGCACGGCTCGCTGCGCGATGTTTTTCCCAGCCTATTCGGCGCGCGCGCTGGCGAGGCGGAGCGCGTCTTCTACGAGACGTTTTATCGGATCCATCTGGAACGGCTGGAGCCGCTGCCCGGGGCTGCCACCCTGCTGGCCCGCTGCCACGAGCTCGGTTGCTATGTCGCGGTCGTGAGCAACAAGGTGGGCGACAATCTCCGGGCAGAGCTTGCCCATCTCGGCTGGCAGCGCTGGATCTCGCGGGCGGTCGGCGCCAAGGACTGCGAGCGCGATAAACCCGCGCCTGACCCGATCTTCCGGGCCCTCGACGGCACGGGAATTGCGCCTGACGAGACGGTATGGATGGTGGGCGACACCCCCGCGGACCTCAAATGTGCCCACGCCGCGGGCTGTTTGCCCGTCCTGGTGGGCGATCTGGAGCAATTGTCAGAGGCTCTGTTGGCTCACCCGCCACGTCTGCGCGCACGCGATTGTCATGAGTTGGTGGCATTGCTTTGAACCGAGCGTTCCCTATATTCGTTCTAACTCGGTAGCGGGTAGAAAGACCCGCGCCTTCCCAACCGGCGAACCTTACTGGCAGCCGGCCGCCCAGCAAGAGGCCAAGAACATGAGCGAAAAGGCACAGAACGTTCAGGATGTCTTCCTGAACCACCTGCGCAAGAACAAGACACCCGTCACGATCTTCCTTGTGAACGGTGTGAAATTGCAGGGGATCGTTACCTGGTTCGACAACTTCTCGGTGCTGTTGCGCCGCGACGGCCATTCGCAGCTTGTCTACAAGCACGCGATTTCGACCATCATGCCGGTCACGCCGGTGCAGCTGTTCGACGGGGACAAAGCCGACGCAGCAGGCTGACTTGATCGACGACATCGAACAAAACGGACAGGATAAGCGCAAGCGCAAGGCGTTCGACACCGTGCGGCCGGCAACCGTGGCCGCCGTGCTGAGCCCGTATGCGTCCGGTGCACACCGCGAGGAGCGCGACCGCGATGCCAAGCTCGAGGAGGCGGTCGGGCTTGCGCGGGCGATCGACCTCGACGTGCGGCTGGCCGAGACGGCGCCGTTGCGCCGGTTGACGCCGGCCACGCTGATCGGCAAGGGCGTCGTCGAGCGTGTGAAGTCTGCCGTGGAAGAGCAGGGCATCGGCCTGGTGATCGTCGATGACAAGTTGACGCCCGTGCAGCAGCGCAATCTCGAGAAAGCGTGGCAGGCCAAGGTCATCGACCGCACGGGATTGATCCTGGAAATCTTCGGCGCCCGCGCCCGCACGCACGAAGGCCGGCTGCAGGTCGAACTGGCCGCCCTCGACTATCAGCGCGGCCGCCTGGTGCGATCGTGGACTCACTTGGAACGCCAGCGCGGCGGCTTCGGCTTCCTGGGCGGCCCCGGCGAATCGCAGATCGAGATCGACCGCCGCCTGATCGGCGAGCGCATCGTCCGGATCAAGCGCGACCTCGAGGGCGTGCGCCGCACGCGCGCCGTCAATCGCGCCGGCCGCAAGAGGGCGCGGCTGCCGACGGTCGCCCTGGTCGGCTACACCAACGCCGGCAAGTCGACGCTGTTCAATCGCCTTTCGGGCGCCGGCGTGATGGCCAAGGACCTCCTGTTCGCCACGCTCGATCCCACCATGCGCTCGATCAAGCTGCCCAACGGCAGGGGCTGCGTGATCTCCGACACGGTGGGCTTCGTCTCCGACCTGCCGACCCATCTGGTCGCGGCCTTCCGCGCGACCCTGGAAGAGGTGGTCGAGGCCGACCTGATCATGCATGTGCGCGACATCTCCCATCCCGAGACCGAGCAGCAGCGCGCCGATGTCGAAACGGTGCTGCGCGAGCTGGGCGCGATCGGCGAGGGCGAAGGCACGCCGCTCATCGAGGCGCTGAACAAGATCGATGCGCTGCCCGAGGATGTGCGGCGCACCCTGCAGACCCGGTCAGCCACCGGCGCCGAGCGGGCTCGCCAATACCCGGTTTCAGCCCTGACGGGCGAGGGGATCGACCAGCTGCTCGAGGCGATCGGCGATTGCCTCGCCGGCGCGAGCGAAGCCCGCGAGGTCTCCGTGCCGCTGAGCGATGGCGCCACGATCGCCTGGCTCTACCGCCATGGCGAGGTGCGCAGCCGCCGCGATGACGGCGAGATGGCGCTGTTGACCGTGGCCCTCGACGCCGCCGCCTCGGCACAGTTCGAGCGGCGGCTCGCGCGTTGACACCCGCCGGCCGTGCTTTCTATCTATAAGCCGCCCATTTCAGACGAAGGAAAGATCATGAAACTCAAGCCCTTGCACGACCGGCTCCTGCTCAAGCCGTTGGCCGCCGAAACCAAGACCAAGGCCGGCATCATCATTCCCGACACCGCCCAGGAAAAGCCCATGCAGGGCGAGGTCGTGGCGGTCGGCAAAGGCAAGCGGCTGGAAGATGGCCGCCTGGAGCCGCTTGGCGTGAAGGTCGGCGACAAGGTGATCTACGGCAAGTGGTCGGGCACCGAAGTGAAGCTCGACGGCGTCGAGCACGTGATCCTGAAGGAAGAAGACCTGTTCGGGGTGATCGGCTGACGCGGTGCTGAGCCCAGGCGATTCGCACCGGGTCGCCGAGCTGATGCGCGAGACCGCGGCGGCGGAGCTGCTGCCGCGCTTTCGCACGCTCTCCAAGGAAGAGATCCGTTTCAAGCGCCCGGGCGACGTCGTCACCGTGGCTGACGTGGCCGCCGAGCAGCGCCTCGCCGTTGGCCTGGCCAGAATCCTGCCCGGCGTCCCGGTGGTGGGCGAGGAGGCGGTCGAGAAAGACCCCGGCCTGGTCGATCTGATCGGTCGCCCCGGCGAGGCCTGCTGGATCGTCGATCCGCTGGACGGCACTGCCAACTTCGCCGCCGGCAGGGACCGCTTCGCCATGATCGTCTGCCTGGTGCGGGACAGATCGACCGTGGCCGGCTGGATCCTCGACGTGCCGCGCGGGCGGATGGCCGTGGCGCTCAAAGGGCAGGGCGTCGCCGTGGACGGAACGCCGGTGCACGGCACGCCGTCCGATCGGCCGCTGATCGGCTTCGTCGGCGCCAAGGCCCGCAAGGAGTTCGATCGCCAGCTGCCACAGGCGGTGCGCGGCCAGCTCGGGCATATGTCGACATCGCGCTGCGCCGGTGTCGAGTATCTGGATATCCTCTCCGGTACCGTGGACTTCAGCCTCTATCGCACGACCAAGCCGTGGGATCATGCCGCCGGCACGCTGATGCTCGCAGAGGCGGGCGGTGACGCCGTGCGTTTCGACGGCCAGCCCTATGAGCCGGCGCAGCCGATCAATGCCGGCCTGATCGCGGCGGCCGATCTGCAGACCCTGGCCCAGGTGAGGGCGCTGTTCGAGGCCGTGCGGCTGCCGCTGCTGGCCAGCCAGGCGAGGGTCTAGACGCGCGTCTTGGCCTCCTGCCAAAGCGCTTCCATTTCCTCCAGGGTAGCGTCGGCCGGTTTGCGGCCGACTTCGGCCAGGCGCCGCTCGATATGGCGAAAGCGGCGCTCGAATTTGTCGTTGGTGGCGCGCAGCGCCGCCTCGGGATCGATCCGGCAGTGGCGGGCGAGGTTGGCCACGGCGAACAAAACGTCGCCCAGCTCGTCGCTCAGGCGGACTTGATCGACATCGCCGGCCGCGAGCTCGGCTCTGAGTTCGCCCAGCTCCTCCTCGATCTTGTCGATGACAGGACCGGTCTGCTTCCAATCAAAGCCCACCCGGGCCGCCCGCTTCTGGATCTTTTCGGCCCGCAGGAGCGCGGGGAGGGCGCGCGCCACCCCATCGAGGGCGCCGGCCGGTTCACTGCCCGCCGGCTTGGCTGCCCGTTCGGCGGCCTTGCGGGCTTCCCAGGACACGGTCTGGGCCTCGGCCGTGGCGACCCGGGCGTCGCCGAACACGTGCGGATGCCGGTCGACCATTTTGTCGGCAATGGCTGTTGCCACGTCGGCGAAGCCGAAGGCGCCGGTCTCATGTGCCATCTGGGCGTGGTAGACGACCTGCAGCAAGAGATCGCCCAGCTCTTCCTTGAGGGCACCGAGGTCGTCCCGTTCGATGGCGTCGGCCACCTCGTAGGCTTCCTCGATGGTGTACGGCGCGATGGTCCGGAAGGTCTGATCGACATCCCACGGGCAGCCATGCTGGCGGTCGCGCAGCCACGCCATGACGGCGAGAAGGCGGGCCATCGGCTCGCGCGGCAGCGATTCCGCCGTGGGACGTTCGGGCGCCATTAGACCGGACCTCGACTACGATTATCGTATAATATATATTATGACAAATATAGATAAACTATAATTAATAAGAGTTTACCAAACAACTTTCATATTCTGCTTTAATAATGCTATCAGCTTTAGGCCGCGCACTGCGTCAGCCGCCGGCACACCCAAGGTCAGGAGGATGCCTTCCTTGGGCTCACGCGGGTTCTGTATGACCAGGTCGAACACCACTCTCGGTTCGGAGTCGCCCTGCGCTTTGACGTTGTCGTAGACGATCAGGAATATGCCGTCGCCCAGCTTGCGGGCCTGGGCCTGCACGCTCGGCCGCCGCGACTGGATGGTGCCCGCTTTGGTGGCCGCATAGTGCTCGGCGTCCTTGACCCCCTCGTAGGCAAAGTCGACGCGCCAAACGAGGACGCGGTAGCGCTTGTCGCTGCTATAGGCGACGCCACGTTCCCAGTCCTCGGTCGCCTGCCAGCCCAGTGGTAGCGCCAGCTCGACACGGATGCTGCTGAACTGGATGCGCGCCAGACCGTTGGCGCCTTCCACGGTCACCACCTTCGACGACACCTGATTGGGACCGCCGGCGATCATCGGGTCGCCGTGGCCGCCGAAGCTCGCGCCGTTGTCGTTGGTGGAAAAGTCGCGAAAAGTAAGGCCGCCCGGGTCGAGTTTGTCGTCGGCCAGGGCCGGTGTCGCGACCAGACAGGCCGCAACAGCGCCCATCAGGAACAGGCGGCGACCGGACTCCTTTTGTCTCCACTCACAGAGCAGATGAGACAAGCCCTCTATCGAACTGATAATAATGGATTATTCTCCATTCACTTCAATGGCCAACCCGTCGTGGCAAGGCCGGACATGGGCCGGCGTCACCCGATCGAGCTCAGCATAGTCCATATCGACGTGGAGATTGGTCAAAAAAGCCTGCTTTGGCTGCACCCGCTCGATCCATTCCAGGGCGCGGTCGAGATGGGCGTGGGTCGGATGCGGGCGAAACCGCATGGCGTCGACGATCAGCACCTCGACCCCTTGCATGATCTCGAAAGCGTCATCGGAGAGCGTGACCACGTCGTTGGCATAGGCCACCGGCCCGAAGCGAAAGCCAAGCGACGTCGCGATGCCATGGTCCTGGATCCACGGCCGGACCGGCAGGCCGGCCGCCAGGAACGGACCGTCGATGCGGTGGTGGCGGTAGATGGGGTTGTAGAAGCCGTCCTCGGCCTCGAAGCAGTAGCGGAAGCGCTCCAGCAGGATCCTGTAGGTGCGCTCGTCCGACCAGGCCTCGATCGGTCCCTGGCGCAGCATGTAGGGCCGCATGTCGTCGATGCCGTGGACCTGGTCGGCATGCTCGTGCGTCCACAGCACGGCGTCGACGCGCTCGACCTCGGCGTCCAGAAGCTGGGCACGCAGGTCGGGCGAGGTGTCGACCAGGATGGTCCGGCCGCGAGCCTGCACGAGGATGGAGCAGCGGCGACGGCGATTGCGCGGGTCGGCCGGATTGGCCAGGCCCCATTCGCCACCGCCGTCCTTGCCCCCTACCCTTGGTACGCCGCCCGACGTCCCGCAGCCCAGGATCGTCACCCGCACGTGGCGCGCTCCGCCTTGGCGAACAGCCGAAAGAAATTGTCCGTGGTCGCCGCCTCGAGTTCGGCCAAGCCGATGCCTTTGAGTTCGGCGACCTTGGCCGCGGTGTGGGCGACGAAGGCGGGCTCGTTGGTCTTGCCGCGTTTCGGCACGGGGGCGAGGTAGGGCGCGTCGGTTTCGACCAGCAGGCGCTCCAGCGGAATGTCGCGGACGATGGCGCGCAGGCTGTCGGCCGCCTTGAAGGTGACGATACCCGAGATGGAAATATACAGGCCAAGCGCCAGCGCCCGCCGCGCCACCTCGGCGCCCGAGCTGAAGCAATGGATCAGTCCCGGGAAGGCGCCCTGGGCGTATTCCTGCTCGAGGATGTCGCCGGTTTCCCGGTCGGCATCGCGCGTATGCACGATCAGCGGCAGGCCGGTCTGGCGCGCCGCGGCGATGTGGGCGCGGAAGCTTCCCGCCTGCTCCTCGCGCGGACTGTGCTCGTAATAGAAGTCGAGACCGGTCTCGCCGATGCCGATGACCTTGCGATGGCGCGTCGCCTCGACCAGG
>JABCYT010000169.1 GCA_013290035.1 Alphaproteobacteria bacterium | reverse complement strand
GTGCGGCCGATGCCGGCATCGCAGGTGCGGTCGGGCCGCAGGCCGGAGATCACCCTGCCGTCCAGGCTGACGATGCCGGCGTCGGGGGCGAAGACGCCGGCGATCATGTTGAAGATCGTGGTCTTGCCGGCGCCGTTGGGCCCGATCAGGGCGTGGATGGCGCCGGCCGGCACGCTGAAGCTCACGTCGTGCACCGCACGCAGGCCGCGGAAGCTCTTGCCGATACCGGCGAGCTCGAGTCGTGCGCCGCTCACTTGCGCAGCTCCCCGAGCCCGAGCTTCCCGGCCAGCCACGGCCACACGCCGGCCGGCCGGTACATCACGATCACCAGCAGCGCCAGGCCATAGAAGATCTGCTTGATGCCGGGCATGCCGAGCGCCTCGCCCAGGTCGGTGAAGGCCTCGCCCAGCCCGGTCAGCACGACGGCGCCGACGACCGGGCCGAACAGCGTGCCCAGGCCGCCGATGATCGGCGCCAGGGTGATCTCGATCGAGCGGCCCATGGCGAAGGCCGTCTCGGGAAAGAGGTTGTTGTAGTAGAAGGCGTTCCATACGCCGGCGAGCGCGGTCAGCGCCGCCGAGATCACGATGGCGATCATCTTGCAGCGCAGCACCGGCACGCCGACCGCCTGTGCCGCTTCGGCATCCTCGCGGATGGCGAGCCAGTAGCGGCCGAGCCGGCTCTCGAGCAGGGCGCGACAGAGGATGAAGGCGAAGGCGGCGAGCGCCAGGATCACGTAGTAGAAGAGCAGCGACCCGCCACGCAGGTTCACGATATCGCTGCCGCCGTCGACCTTGAGGAAGAGCCCGCCCGCGCCGCCGGCCCACTCCCAGTGATCGAAGGCGAGGCGCGTGAACTCGCTGAAGGCGATGGTGAGCAGGGCGAAGTAGACGCCGGCCAGCGAGAAGCGGAAGCCGAGATAGCCCACGATCGTGCCGGCGAGGGCGGCCGCCGCGACGGCGGCGAAGACGCCGGCCCACGGGCCGATGCCGTAATGGAAGAACAGTCCGGCGGCGACGTAGCCGCCCAGGCCGGCATAGAGGGCGTGGCCGAGCGAGAGCTGGCCGGCGAAGCCCATCAGGATGTTCCAGGCCTGGCCGACATAGGCGAAATAAAGGATCAGGATCAGGACCGAGAGCCAGTACTTGCCGAGGATCGCAGGAGCGATCAGCAGCAGCGCGAGCAGGGCGGCCAGGAGCCACACGGTACGCGGCGCAGCGTTGCCCACCAGACGTCGGGCGAAGGTCATGAACTGCTCTTGCCGAACAGGCCTTGCGGCCGGAGCAGCAGGACCAGGATCAGCAATCCGAAGCTGAACATGCTTTTGAGCGAGGGCTGCAGCAGCAGGCCGGCCACGGCCTCGCTGACGCCGATCAGCAGGCCGCCCATCAGCGCGCCGGTCATGCTGCCGAGGCCACCCACGATCACGATGACGAAGGCGAGCAGGGTGTATTCGCCGGCCAGGAAGGGCGTCACCGGGATGATGGTGATCATGAGCGCGCCCGCGGCGCCCACGCAGGCGGCGCCCACGCCGAAGGTGAAGGCGTAGAGCCGCCGCACGTCGAGGCCGACAACGAGGGCTCCCATGTGGTTGTCGGCGGCGGCGCGGATCGACTTGCCGGTGCGGGTGCGGGTGAAGAAGAGCCACAGCAGGGCCGCGATGGCGATCGCGGCCAGGGCTGCGTGCAGGCGCACGGCGTCGAACACGATGGGGCCCAGCTCGTAGGAATCGAACTGCGAATCGAGCTGCACGCCGCGCGAATCCGGGCCGGCGATGGCGAGCGCGCCATTGACCAGCAGGATGGCGACGGCCAGCAGCAGCAGGAACTGCTGGTGCTCGGGCCGGCCGATGAAGGGCGAGATCAGGCCGCGCTGCAGGGCGTAGCCCGCGACGAAGAAGAGCGCGGCGATGAAGGGCAGGCTGAGCAGCGGCGAGACCCCGAGATACTCGAAGCCCATCCAGGCGAGGTACATGCCGACCACCATCATCTCGCCGTGCGCGAAGTTCACCACGCGCATGACGCCGAAGATCACCGACAGGCCGAGCGCCATCAGCCCGTAGACCATGCCGGTCAACAGGCCCTTGGTGACGGCCTGCGCGAGCGAGAGAAGGAAGTCGGCGGTCATATTCTCTTGTCATCCTGAGCGCAGCGAAGGATCTCATGCCGTCGGCAAGCGGCGATGAGGTCCTTCGCTACGCTCAGGACGACAGAAGGGCTCAAGTCCGCCGCTTGTCGGTCCAGCCCGGCATCGGGAAGACGAGCGGCGCGGCGGCCGAATCGAGCGGCATCACGACGGTCGGCTTGCGCTTGAGGTTCTCGACCGCGGCGGCCTTGATGTTGACGTTCTGGCCCTTGGCGTCGAACTCGATGGGACCGCCGACCATGACGTGCTGGTCGATCCTGGTCTTGCGCAGCGCATCCATCAGCGCGTCGGCCTTGGTCGATTTGGCGGCAAGCCAGGCCTGTGCCGCGATCAGCATCGCCTCGAAGGTGAAGCCGCCGTTGACGTCGAGCTGGTCGCCGGGGAACTTGGCGGCGTGGCGCCTTTCCAGCGTCTGGGTCATGGCGGTCTTGGGATCGAGCCATGGCACGTTGGAGATCAGGAAGTCGCCGTACTTGCCCATGGTCTTGAGGAAATCCTGCTCGTAGAGGCCGGGCGCGCCGGGATTCATCACGCCCATCGGCTCCCAGCGCTGCTTCACCATCTCCTGCACGAGAAGCTTGCCGTCGTTGAGGCGGCAGACCGGCAGCAGCAGCTCGGCCTTGGTCGCCTTGGCCTTGCCGACCTCGACCGAGAGGTCCTTGGCGGCGGCATCGTAGCTGATCGTCTCGACGATCTCGTAGGGCATGTCGAGTTTGGGAAACAGCGCCTTGATGCCGTTCATCATCGCCGTGCCGAACGTGTCGTTGACGCTCATCAGCACCGCGGTCTTGGGCGTCGTGCCCGACGCCTTGAAGACGTCCTTGTGCAGGGCCAGAGCGCCGGTGATCAGCATCGGCGCCGTCGGGAAGTTGCGCACGACGAACTTGTAGCCCTGCTCGGTGATCTGCGGCGCCGCGGCGATGTTGACGATCAGGGGAACGCCGCGCTGCTCGGTGACCTGGGCGATGGCGATGGTCTGGCCCGAGTCGAAGGCGCCGACCAATACATTCGCGCCGGCGTCGATGGCCTTCTCGGCCTGGGTGCGCGCCACGTCGGGCTTGGTCTCGGTGTCATAGTTCACGATGTCGAGCTGCACCGGCATCTTCATGTCGGTGAACACCTGGTTGGCCACATCGGCGCCGCGGCGGCACGCCTGGCCGATCTGCGCCTGCAGGCCGGAGGTCGGCAGCAAGAGGGCCACCTTGAGGTTGGCCGGAGCCTGGGCGAACGCGTGGCGCAGCGGCAGCGGCGCGCCGAGCAGCGTGGCGCCGGCAAGCGCTGACTTGCCGAGACCGCGGCGGGTGAACTTGACGTGGCCGGTCATGGAGCCTCCCTGATTTTCTGGCCGGACTATAGAGACGGCCCGCCGGCCGTGCTAGGTCGCCCGGCATGATGGTTACGCTCGATGCGCTCAACCAGATGAGCGGTGCGGATTTCGCCGCCGCCGTCGCCGAGACGTTCGAGCATGCGCCGTGGGTGGCCGAGGCCATGTCGGTCAGGCGACCCTTCGCCACCGTGACGGCATTGCACGAGGCGATGATGGGCTCCTTGCGCGCCAGTCCGCGCGAGCGGCAGCTCGACTTCCTGCGCGGCCATCCGGAGTTGGGCCGCAAGGTCGTGCTGACCCAGGATTCGCAACGGGAACAGGCGAGCGCGGGTCTCGACAGGTTGGACCAGGCCTACGCTGCTCGTCTTGCCGAATTGAACGAATCCTACCGGACGAAGTTCGGCTTCCCCTTCATGATCTGCGTCCGCCGCCACAGCCGTGATTCGATCCTGAGGCAGTTCGAGCGCCGGCTCGGCAACGACGCCGCCAGCGAGTTCGCGGCCGCCCTGCAGGAAGTCTTCTACATCACGCGGCTCAGAGTCGCGGGCAAGGTGGCGGGCGAGGGCATGCCGCTGGTGAACGGCCGGCTCAGCACCCACGTGCTCGACACCCATGCCGGCCGGCCGGCCGCAGGCGTCGCGGTCGAGCTCTATGAGCTCGCCGGCGAAAATGCCCATTGTATTCAAACGGCTATAACGAATGCCGACGGCCGCACCGAGCAGCCGCTGATCGGCGGGCGTCCCTTGCCGATCGGTCGCTACGAATTGCGCTTTGCCGTGGGCAACCACTTTCGCAGCAGGGGTATCGACAGCGGCGATCCGCCCTTCCTCGATATCGTGCCTTTGCGCTTTTCCATTGCCGAGCCGGAGGGGCATTATCACGTCCCGCTGCTCTGCACGCCCTGGAGCTATTCGACCTATCGCGGAAGTTGAGGAGGAAAGAATGACCTACAGCGATGTCTCCCTGATGATCGACGGCGCCTGGACCAAGGGCGCCGGCGGCCGCACCATTCCGGTGATCAATCCCGCAACCGAGGAAGTGATCGGCCAGGTGGCGCATGCCGAGAAGAGCGATCTCGATCGCGCGCTCGCCGCCGCCGACAAGGGTTTCAGGCAGTGGCGCAAGGTCTCGGCCTACGAGCGCTACAAGATCATGCGCAAGGCTGCCGACCTGATGCGCCAGCGCCTCGACGAGATCTGCACCATCATGACCATGGAGCAGGGCAAGCCCTTGTTCGAGGCCAAGGTCGAGACCAACCTCGCCGCCGACATCATCGACTGGATGGCCGAGGAGGGCCGCCGCACCTACGGCCGCATCGTGCCGGCGCGCGCCGACAACGTGTACCAGCTGGTGATGAAGGAGCCGGTCGGTCCGGTCGCGGCCTTCACGCCGTGGAACTTCCCGATCAACCAGGTGGTGCGCAAGGCCTCGGCGGCGCTGGCGACCGGCTGCTCGATCATCATCAAGGGACCCGAGGACACGCCGGGCTCGTGCGCCCAGCTCATCAAGGCCTTCGTCGATGCCGGCGTCCCGGCCGGCGTGATCCAGCTGGTCTACGGCGTGCCGTCGGAGATCAGCGCGTACCTGATCCCGCATCCGATCATCAAGAAGGTCACCTTCACCGGCTCGACTCCGGTCGGCAAGCAGCTCGCGGCGCTGGCCGGCGCGCACATGAAGCGCGTCACCATGGAGCTGGGCGGCCACGCCCCGGCCATCGTCTTCGAGGACGCCGACCTCGAACAGGCGGTGAATGTCCTGGGCGCCAACAAGTTCCGCAACGCCGGCCAGGTCTGCGTCGCGCCGACGCGCTTCCTGGTGCATGAGAAGGTCTATCCGGAGTTCGTCGAGCGTTTCACCGCCTACGCCAAGAACATGAAGGTCGGCAACGGCCTGGAGGCCGACACCAAGATGGGTCCGCTGGTGGCCGAGCGCCGGCTGCATGCCATGGACACGTTCGTCAGCGACGCCATCGCCAAGGGCGCCAAGATCCAGACCGGCGGCCAGCGCAAGGGCAACAAAGGCTACTTCTACGAGCCCACGGTGATGACCGACGTGCCGCTCAACGCCCGGATCATGAACGAGGAGCCGTTCGGTCCGCTGGCGCCGATCTCGCGGTTCAAGGACTTCGAGGGCGTGGTGAAGGAAGCCAATCGCCTCGACTGGGGCCTCGCCGCCTACGCCTACACCCGGAACACCAAGACCGCCGCGGCGATCGGCGCGGCCTTCGAAAGCGGCATGGTGTCGATCAACCACCATGGCCTTGCCCTGCCGGAAGTGCCGTTCGGCGGCGTCAAGGATTCCGGCTACGGCTCGGAGGGCGGCCTCGAGGCGCTCGAGGCCTATCTCAACACCAAGTTCGTGAGCCAGCTCGGCATGTGACGGAAACGGTCCTCTCGCGCTTGCGCGCGAGAGGACCGCGCCAGCTACAAGGCCCGCATAAACAACACCAGGTCCTGCTTCTCCTGCTGGGTGAGCTTGGTGCCCAGCACGAGATTGAAGAACTCGACGGTGTCGTCGAGAGTCATCAGGCGGTCGTCATGCAGGTAGGGCGGCGAGTCCTTGATGCCGCGCAGCGGGAAGGTCTTGATCGGCCCGTCGCTGCTGGCAAACCGGCCGTTGATCATCACCGGCTTGTAGAAGCGCTCGACCTGGAGGTTGTGCAGCAAGTTGTCGGTATAGTAGGGCGGCACATGGCAGGTGGCGCATTGCCCCTTGCCGAAGAAGACCTCCTGGCCGCGCAACTCGGCGGGGCTGGCCTTCGCGGGATCGAGCTTGCCGAAGACATCGAGCTTGGGCGCCGGCGGGAAGTCCAGCAGCTCCTGGAACTCCGCCATGAAATGGACCTGGCTGCCGCGCTCCAGGATATTGACGCCTTTCTTGGTGGCGATGACCATGTCACCGTCGAAATAGGCGCCGCGCTGCTCGAATTCGGTGAAATCCTCGACCGTCTTCAGGGCCCGTTGTGAGCCGAACAGGCGCTGGATATTGACGCCGCGCAGCGGCGGCGTGTCGATGCGCCGGCGATGCTCCTGCGGGCGCACGTCGCCTGATTCGTGGGTCGCGCCATTGGTATGGCCGTTGGCGTGGCAGTCGAAGCAGGCGACGCCGCGGCTCGCCTTCTCCGACCGGCGATCCTCGGTCTGGTTGAACTGCTGCTGCGGGAACGGCGTCAACAGGAGCCGAAGCCCCTCGATATCCTTGGGATTGAGGATGCCGTTGAACAGTTCGTAGTAGTTGTCGATGGTGACCAGCTTGCCCTGCGACACGTCGCCGAGATCGGGCCGCACCGTCAAATACATCGGCGGGGGGAACTCGGGCAGGAACTGATCGGGAATGTCGAACTCGAGATCGAAGCGGGTGAGGTCGCGGCCCTCCTGCTTCTTGATTTCCTCGATCTCGAACTTCGGGAACACCATGCCGCCTTCCGCATGATTGGGATGGGGCAGCGGATAGAAGCCCGCCGGCAGGAGGTTCCTGTCGCGGATTTCCGACGGGCTCATGGTGGCGAGCTGATCCCACGTCGTTCCCGCCGGCAGCTTGACCCGCACGCCTTCCTGTATCGGCTTGCCGCGTGACATGGTGG
>JABCYT010000168.1 GCA_013290035.1 Alphaproteobacteria bacterium | reverse complement strand
GTCGGCGTCCTTGCCGACGCAACGCTTGTCTGTGTTCTTGGTGATGGCCGGAATGTAGTAGGCGATTTCCTTCGGGTGATACGGATCGCGGATGTCGAGCGCGCGGACGCCGGCGTTGAAGAAGGCGATGAAGGCCATCTTCTTGTAGTAGACGGGGTCCATGCTCTCGTTGGAGGAGTGCGAGCCGAAGCGGCCGCCGCGTTGGCAGAAATTGCCGCCGGCCTCGGGCACGGTCCAGTTCGACACCATCATCGGCCGGCTCTCGATCGAGATGTCGGCGAACCACACCATCTGCCGCGCCTCCTGGCATTCGTTCAGGATCGCCTCGTCGACGATCATGACGATATCGCGTTTGCCGCCATCCTTGTCCTTGGCGAACTCGGCGATCGGCATCTGCTGCATGGGGAAGGTCGTGTGCGCGCCGTTCCAGCCCGACATCATGAGCCGCGAGATCTCGGGCGCCCGCAGATTGTCCGGCGTCGGCTCCTTCGGGCCCTTGAGCAGTTTCTCGCGGTCGACGATCTGCAGGACGCCGCCCTTGTCGGTGCCGTAGCCGAAATAGACGCGGTTGCCCTGCGGCCCGGTCGAGATCGGTCCGTGCAGCTCGGTCGGCACGGCGCCGGTGGCGCCCGGCTCCTGGCCGGGCAGGCCGAAGTCGCGGATCTTCACCGGATGGGCGGGGTCGCCAAGATCGTAGATCTGGGTCATGCGCTTGGTGCGCCAATCAGGGGCGCCGGAGACGAGGTAGGCGATGCCGGTGTCGCACTCCCACCAGCTCTTGTGCGTGTCCTTGAGGCCGTCCAGCCGCGTGACCAGCACCGGATTGGCCGGATCGGCGACATTCCAGATCTCATGCGCCTCGCCGCCAAAGGTGCGCAGCATGTAGACGGCGGATTTGTCGGCGCGCGGTAGCTGACTGCCGTCGCACACCCGCACCATCTGCGCGCCGCCCGCCTCGTAGGTGCCCGGCGCGCCGGGCAGGTGACGCAGATATTTCGGGTTGGCGGGATCAGTGACATCGACGATCGACGTGCCGTTGGGCTCGGCCTTGCCGGTCAGGGAATTCACCGGGTTGGGGATCTCGTCGGTGCCGCCGTGATGGCCGATATAGGCGATCCAGCGGTCGCCCTGGCGGTGGATCGTCGGCTGATAGGCGCTGCGCGCCTGCAGGTCGCTCCAGCCGGCCAGCCGCATGTTCGAGGCTTCCGGCGGTGCGCCGATTTTCTGCTGCTGGGCGTTTGCCGCGCCCGCCGCAACCACCAGAAAACCGACGATGAGCAGAGCCTGACGCGTCATGGCATTTCCTCCCGAATTGCTTCGATTATACAGCATCGCCTCCCCGCGACACCCGGCGCGGCGTCCGGAAAGTCTCACGGTTGTTTGATTCGATGACTTCCCGCCGATTGATAGGGTTCGCCAACCACGGGGAGGACGCGAATGTCGAACAAGGGGCTCTTTGCCGGCCTTGGCATTGTCGGGCTGGGTCTTGCCGCAGCGCCCGCCGACGCGCAGCTGCTGGCCCGCAAGGATCTGTCACTCGCGGCGGCGCTCACCATTGCCACGACCGCCGCCGATCTCTGCAAGAGCCAGGGCTATAGGGTGTCGGTGACCGTGGTCGGGCGCAACGGCGAGGTCATCCTGCAGATGCGCGGCGACGATGCCCCGCCGCACACCATGGAGAACTCCTTCCGCAAGGCCTATTCGGCGCGCACCTTCCGCGTGCCGTCGGGCGAGCTCGTCAAGCGGGTCAAGGACAACCCAACCGCGCCCTTCGTTTACCTCAGCAACGTGGTCGCCGCTCAAGGCGCGTTGCCGGTCAAGGTCGGCGACGATGTGATCGGCGCGGTTGGCGTCTCGGGGGCACCTGGCGGCGACAAGGACGAGGTCTGCGCCAAGGCCGGCATCGACAAGGCAGCGGATACGCTGAAATAGGCAGTCTGTTCATCGGCGGTGCGATCAAGGGCCGTTTTCGAGATATCGAATAACGCTTCTTGACGTCCGCAAAAGGCGGGGCGCACGATCTCCGCAACCAAGAAGTAAAAAGAGTACGCATCCGCAAGAGATGCGCGCGTCGGCTCAGCTCACCAGCCACAGCCACGGAGGAAACATGATCACGCTTACCATCAACGGCCAGTCGCGCCAGGTCGACACGGCCGACGACACGCCGCTGCTCTGGGTCATCCGCGAGCAGCTGCAGATGACCGGCACCAAATTCGGCTGCGGCGCCGGCCTGTGCGGCGCCTGCACCGTGCATCTCGACGGCGTCGCGGTGCGCTCGTGCCAGACCGCGGCCAAGGACGCCGCGGGCAAGAAGATCACCACCATCGAGGGGCTGGGCGGTGGCAAGCCGCACGCGCTGCAGGTGGCGTGGGAAGTCGAGCAGGTGCCGCAATGCGGCTACTGCCAGTCGGGCCAGATCATGCAGGCGGCATCGCTGCTGGCAAAGAACCCCGATCCGACCAAGCAGGAGATCGTCGCCCACATGGACGGCAATCTCTGTCGCTGCATGACCTATGGCCGTATCCAGCGCGCGATCGTTCGCGCCGCTGCCGATATGCGCTCCAAGTCGGGAGCCTGAGCCATGACCAAAATAACTCGCATCGGTTTGCCGTCGGACCTCAAGCGGCGGAATTTCCTGATCGGCTCCAGCACCGCGGGCCTGGCCTTCGGCTATGTCGCGGTTTCGGGCGTGCACGGCATCAGCGACGCGCTGGCGGCCGGCAAGTTCGAGCCCACCGCGTGGTACTCGATCGCGCCGGACGGCAAGGTCACGGTGATGGTCGGCAAGGCCGAGATGGGCCAGCACGTGTCCTCGGCCATGGCGCAGATCGTCGCCGAGGAGCTCGAGGCCGACTGGCGCATGATGAACATCCAGCTGGCGGACAACGATCCCAAGTACAACGATCCCGTGCTGGGCGCGCTGATCACCGGCGGCTCGTGGAGCGTGCGCATGAACTTCGACGCGATGAGCCGGGCCGGAGCAGCCGGGCGCATCACACTGATCGACGCGGGCGCTGCGATGATGGGCGTGCCGGCCGGCGAATGCCGCGCCAGCAATAGTCAGGTCATCCACAGCAAGACCGGCAAGAAAGTGAGCTATGCCAAGATCGTCGCCGACGGCAAGGCAAGCAGGGTCTGGACCGCCGACGAGCTGAAGGCGATCAAGCTCAAGACTCCCGGTCAGTACACGCTGGTCGGCCAGTCGGTGCCGCAGCTCGACATCCCGCCCAAGACCAACGGCACGGCCAAGTACGGCATCGACGCGGTGGCGCCCGGCATGCTGTACGGCAAGCCGGTCGTGCCGCCGGTGCGCTACGGCGCCAAGGTGACGGCGGTCGACGATTCCGCCGCGAAGAAGGTCAAGGGTTTCGTCAAGGCGGTGACCTTGGACGACAAGACCGGCACGACGTCGGGCTGGGTGGTGGCAGTGGCCACGACCTATCCCGCGGCGAAGCAGGCGGCCGAGGCGCTCAAGATCACCTATGACAAGGGTCCCAACGCCAACGTCTCCGACCAGACCTTGATCGACGAGGCCAAACGGCTGCAGAGCGCCGGGGATTCGGGCCAGCTCTTCGTCAAGAAGGGTGACTCCGCCGCGGCGATCGCCGGCGCGGCCAAGGTGATGGAGGCCGAATATCTCACCTCCATCAACATCCATGCGCCGCTCGAGCCGATGAATGCGCTGGCCTATGAAAAGGACGGCGTGTGGCACATTCACACCGGCAACCAGTTCGCCTCGCGCACCGGCGGCATCGCCGGCGGTGCACTGGGCATCGATCCCAAGAACGTGGTGCTGCACCAGTACTTCATCGGCGGCGGCTTCGGCCGGCGTCTCGATGGCGACATGGTGGTGCCGGCGGTGCTGGCATCGAAGGCCGTGGCCAAGCCGGTGAAGGTGATCTATGCGCGCGAAGACGACATGGCAATGGATTTCACCCGGCCGCTCACTTACCAGAAGGTGAAGGCCGGGCTGGACGCCGACGGCAAGCTCGTCGGGCTGGCGCACGACGTCGTGTGCGCCTGGCCGACCGCGCGCTGGGGCATCCCGGAGTTCCTGACGCCTTCGGTCGACAAGAAGGGGCCGCTCGACAGCTTCACGGTGAACGGCGCGGACTTCTGGTACACCGTGCCCAACCATCAGGTCCGCGCCATCCTGAATGAGCTGGCGCAGAAGGCGACGCCGTCCGGCCAGCTCCGCTCGGTGGCACCAGGTTGGACCTTCTGGGCGGTCGAAAGCATGATCGACGAGCTTGCCCATGCGGCGGGCAAAGACCCGGTCGACTACCGGCTGGCGCTGCTTGACGGCGCCGGCGACAACGCGGGCGGCGCCAAGAAGCTCGCCAATGCGCTCAGGACGGCTGTCGGCCGCTCGGGCTACGGGGCGGTGACGCTGCCCAAGAACAGCGGCATCGGCATCGCCTGCGTGAGCTCGCAGGAACGCGCGACCGCGACCTGGACGGCCTGCGCCGCCCAGGTCGAGGTCAATCCCGCCAACGGCGAGTTCAAGGTCAACCGCCTGACGCTCGCCATGGATCTCGGCACGGTGGTCAATCCCGACGGCGTGAAGGCCCAGATCGAGGGATCGGCGCTGTGGGGCATGTCGCTGGCGCTGTTCGAAAAGGCGCCCCTGGAGAATGGCGCGCTCCAGGTGTCCAACTTCGGCGACTACACGCCGATGCGTATGAGCCAGATGCCGGATCTCGACATCAGCGTCATCGCCAGCAACGACCCGGCGTCGGGCTGCGGCGAGCCCGGCGTCACGGTGATCGCACCCGCGATCGCCAACGCCATCTTCAACGCCGTGGGCGCGCGGGTGCGCTCGCTGCCGATCACGGCCGAGGCGGTGAAGGCGGCGATCAAGACCTGAGAAGCAGATAAAGGGGCGGCCGAGAGGTCGCCCCCTTTCGCTTTGTCAGTTTCGGTTCGTCGCGGATCTCGCCGGCGGATTGACCGGGACTAACGACCACACGCACACGCTGTAGGGCGGGGTGTAGCGAATCGTGCGCGGGCCTTCGCCGGCGGCGAAGTCGAGGGTGACTTCGCGATTCTTGCGGTTGAGCGCACGGATTTTGCCCGATCCGTCGGCATTCAAGGGGCCCAGCAACTTCAGGTCGGTCGGGGATCCCGACGCCTGGAACCGCAACACGTCGCCGCGGAGCTCGACATTGAACTTGCTGACCATCGTGTCGCCGCAGGTATGCGAGCTGCCGCCTTCCAGCACGCTCATGACCTGCCACGTCGTCGGCGGCACCTTGTCGGGCTCGGCCAGTGCCGGAAACGTCACGGCGGCCATCACCGCAAACATCCATGTTGCGCGCATTTTCAATTTCCCCCCGATCCCCTTGTATCGTCGTCGAGCTTGCCTGTGACGCGGCCGCTGGGCAATCGCAGCGCGATTCAGATTGAGTGTACCTTGGGGCACGAGTGATCGCGCCGGTGATCAGACAGCCGGTCCTTGTCTTGGCGGGTCGGTTTCGCCATTTTGCGACAATGACCCTGGGGACCCTCATTCTCTTCTTTATCGCCTGCGGCGCGGCGACGTTTCCGCTCACGCTGATGGCTGTTCGTTATGCCGCGGCGTTGTCACCCGCCAGCGCCTTCGCGCAGAAGATCGGCCGCGGCTTCGAGATGGCGCTCAGCCTGTCATTCGTGATCTGGCTCCTGGGCGCGCTGGTCTTCTATGCGATCGCGCTGCAGATCGAGCGCCAGAAGCCGTGCGACGATCAGCACACCAATCAGCTTACGCCCGAGTGCCGGAAGATGCTGGGCGCCAAGGACTGACTCTTCTCTTCACACGCCGCGTCTGATGCCCTCTCCCCCTAGCGCGGCGGAGAGGGACTCTAACTGAGGACGAAAGAGATATTCAAACCTGGTGCGCCAGCGGCGGCGCCGGGATCGGGCGGACGCGCTCGTAGGCGGCGGCCGCACGCAGCACCAGCGTGTCGCGGGCGTGGCCTGACACGATCTGCAGGCCGATCGGCAGGCCCTCGCGGTCGAGACCGCAGGGGATGGTGGCGGCGGGCTGGCGCGTCAGGTTGAAGGTCAGCGTGAAGGGCGTCCAGCCGATATCGATGCCGTCGCCGCCCCACGCGCCGTTCTCGTTCACCGCGAAGGCGGTCATCGGCATGGTGGGCGTCAGCAGCAGGTCGTACTTGGCCATGAACTGATTCATGATCGCGCCGATCTGCTGGCGCTGGTGGATCGCGGTCACCACCGCTTCCTGGCCGAGATTGGCGCCGAACTCGGCGGCCTTCAGCAGGCCGGGATCCATCAGCGCGCGTTTCTCCTCGCTGAAGCTCTTCACCAGCATGACGACGTTCGACTGCCAGTGCGCGTTCAGGATCTTGCGCGGGTCGAGTCCCTGAAGATCGGGCGAGTCCTCGACCACGCGGGCGCCCAGGGTCTTGAACACCTTCATGGCGTTCTCGACCGCGACCGCCACGTCGCGGTCGATCTTGTCACGCTCGACGAAGCCCAGGTTGGGCGAATAGGCGATGCGCAGGCTCTTCACGCCCTTGTCGAAGCCTTTCAGATAGTCCTCCTCGTCGTCGGGACGGCCATAGAGGTCGCGCGGATCGGGCCGCGCCATGACGTTCATCATCATCGCCGCGTCGCGCACGGTGCGTGTCATCGGCCCGATGTGGGACAGCGTGCCCTGCGCCGAAGGCGGATAGAGCGGCACGCGACCTTGCGTCGGCTTGAGGCCGAACAGGCCGGTGAAGGCGCAGGGGATGCGCACCGAGCCCGCGCCGTCGGTACCGACGGCGAGGTTGCCCATGCCGACCGCCTCGGCCGCCACGCCGCCGCCGGACGAGCCGCCCGGCGTGCGGCCGATCTTCCACGGATTGTGGGTGGCGCCGAACAACGCTGAATCGGTCACGCCCTTCCAGCCATATTCCGGCGAGGTCGTCTTGCCCAAAAGCACGGTGCCCGCCTCGCGCAGGCGCTGCGCCACCGGCGCATCGACCGTCCACGGCCCGTCGGCGTCGGTGGCGAGGCTGCCCATGCGCGTCGGCATGCCCTTGGTCAGCACCATGTCCTTGATGGTGATCGGCACGCCGTCGATGTCGGAGAGCCGCTTG
>JABCYT010000167.1 GCA_013290035.1 Alphaproteobacteria bacterium | reverse complement strand
TGAGGAAGCCGCGCTCGGGCCCGCCCAGCAGGCGCTCGGAGCCGACGAACAGCAGCAGCATGGAGATGCCCATCACCACCTCGGGCATCACCATGGGCGCGATGACCAGGCTGCCGAACAGGGTACGGCCGAAGAAGGACGGCACGCGCGCCAGCACGTAGCCCGCCGCCAGGCCGATGACCGCAGCCATCGTGGCGCTCACCAGGCCGATGCGGAGCGACAGCCAGGCGGCGGAGAGCATCGCCTCGTTGGCGAACAGCGCGCTCCACCATTTGGTCGAGAAGCCCGCCCACACCGTGACCATGCGCGATTCGTTGAACGAGTAGGCAATGACCAGCGCGATCGGCAGGTAGAGGAAGGCGTAGCCGAAGGCCAGCACGGCGAAGGCGAAGCGGGCGCGGCCCGGCATCAGCGACGCTCCAGGCTTTTCGCCTGCTGGCGCTGGAAGAGCGCGATCGGCCCGACCAGCAGCACCAGCAGGCAGATCGCCACCGCCGAGGCGAGCGGCCAGTCGGCGTTGGTGAAGAACTCGTCCCACAGCACCTTGCCGATCATCAGCGTGTCGGTGCCGCCCAGAAGGTCGGGGATCACGAACTCGCCGACCGCCGGGATGAACACCAGCAGGCAGCCCGCCACGATGCCGGGCAGCGACAGCGGCAGGGTGACGGTGAGGAAGGCGGCGAACGGTTTTGCGCCGAGGTCGGCCGCCGCCTCGAGCAGGCTGGTGTCGAGCTTCTCCAGGGAAGCGTAGAGCGGCAGCACCATGAAGGGCAGGTAGGCGTAGACGATGCCCAGCTGCACCGCCCATTCGGTGCCCAGGATCGTGCCGGGATCGGACGCCAGGCCGGTCCAACGCAGGAACTGATTGAGGATGCCGTTCTCGGCCAGAAGCCCCATCCAGGCGTAGACGCGGATCAGGAACGACGTCCAGAACGGCAGGATGACCAGCATCAGCAGCAGCGGCCGCCGCCGCGGGTCGGCGCGCGCGATGGCGTAGGCCATGGGATAGCCCAGCAGCAGGCAGACCACGGTCGCGGTGGCGGCGATGCGGAGCGAGGACAGCCAGGCCGCGACGTAGAGATCGTCGGTGAAAAGCAGCGTGAAGTTCTGAAGGCTGACGCCCAGCGCGACCGGCGGCGCCGAATCGGGCGCGTTGGTGCCGAAGGCGATCGCCAGCACCAGCGCGAACGGCAGCAGGAAGAAGACGACGAGCCAGACGAAGGGCAGAGCGATGACGAAGCGCATGGTCTAGGTCGCACCAACGCTGATTAAAAAGACGATGTCATCCCGAGCGCAGCGAGGGACCTTTCGCGTGGCCTCAAAGGTCCCTCGCTTACGCTCGGGATGACAGCTTTCATCGGGCAACGAGCCGTGCGTCACCTATTCCTCCAGCTCGTGCCCGGCGTCGGCGGCCCAGCCCAGCCACACGCTTTGGCCGCGCCGGAACGTCTCTGCCGTGCGCCCGACATTGGCGATCGAGACCGACAGCAGGGAGCCGTCGTCGACGGCGACGCGATAGAGCGAGCGATCGCCCTCGTAGGCGGCGTCGACGATCCGGCCGGCGACGGCGTGCGCGGTGTCCGGCCGGGCGGCGCACAAGGCGATCTTCTCCGGCCGCAGCGCCAGCCAGCGGCGGCTGTCGCCCAGCGGCAGGATGTTGGCGATGCCGATGAAATCCGCGACGAAACGCGAGCGCGGCCGCTCGTAGACCTCGTGCGGCGTGCCGACCTGGACGACCCGGCCGAGATCCATGACCGCCAACCGGCCCGCCATGGACATCGCCTCTTCCTGGTCGTGGGTCACCATGATGAAGGTGAGGCCGAGCTCCTCCTGCAGGCGCACCAGTTCGAAGCGCGTGCCCTCGCGCAGCTTGCGGTCGAGGGCGGCCAGCGGCTCGTCGAGCAGCAGCAGCTTGGGTCGCTTGACCAGCGCGCGGGCGAGCGCCACGCGCTGGCGCTGGCCGCCCGAGAGCTGCGCCGGACGTCGCGCGGCATAGTCCGACAGCCGCACCTGCTCGAGCGCCGCGGCGACGCGCAGGGCGATCTCGGCTTTGGGCAGGCCTTCGCGACGCAGCCCGTAACCGACATTCTCCGCCACGTTCATGTGCGGGAAGAGGGCGTAGGACTGGAACATCATGTTGACCGGCCGGCGGTGCGGCGGCACGCCGGTCATGTCCTGGCTGTCGATGACGATGCGGCCGGCGTCGGGCAGTTCGAAGCCCGCCAGCAGGCGCAGCAGCGTGGTCTTGCCGCATCCCGAGCCGCCCAGCAGAGCGAACAGTTCACCGCGTTCGATGACGAGGTCGACGCCATCGACGGCCGTGACGGCGCCGAAGCGCTTGGTCAGGCCTTCGATGCGGACAATCGACGTGTCTTTCATCGCCACAGGTGCCGCACTACTGCACACGCGACAAGAGACGCGCCGGCTCCATCGTCCAGTAGATGGTGCGAACGGGACCGATGACGTTCGCCATCGGGACATAGCCGAGTTCCTTGTGGCGGCTGTCCAGGCTGTTGCCGCGGTTGTCGCCGAGAGCGAAGAAGAAACCGGCGGGCACCTCGAATTCCTCGCTGCTCTCCGAGCTGCTGCGCGGCGTTTCGAGGATCATGTATGAGCGGCCATTGGGCAACGTCTCGCGATAGGCGTTGTCCTGCGGTTCACGCGGCATGGGCTTGTCGTTGACATACAGCGTGCCGTCACGCAGTTGCACCCGGTCGCCCGGCAGGCCCACGACACGCTTGATGTAATCCACCTTGGGATCGCGCGGATGGCGAAACACGATCATGTCGCCATAGGCCGGGACGGCGCCGGCATGGCGGGTGTCGACCATGACATAGTCTGTCGTCAACAGCGTCGGCATGTTGGAGCCGGATGCCACGTAAAAGCTTCGCCAACCGGGCGAATAGGCAGCCGGCCGGGCGAACTGCAGACCGACGCCGATCGCGATCATGGCGATAACCGCCAGCCAGGTCGACCGGTACCAGGGGCTGGGCGCCGTCGCCGATCGTGAACGGACGCGGCGGGCGGCATCGATTGCCACGGCCAGACGGAAAAGCACGACGGCGGCGATGGAGGCCACCAGGGCAACCGGCGTCGGCGGCACCAGCCGTGTCAGGTCGAGCACCGAAAAGTCGATGCCGATGGCAATGACGTACAGGACAACGCCCAGGCGCCAGGCGCCGCCATAGACCTGCCCGAGGCCGGGCAGGATCAGGGACAGAAGGCCCGCCCATAGGGCGCGCAGCCAGTCGTTTTTCGCCGGGGCGGCGACGTCGCTCATCGGCCCGTCTTGATGGTGGTCCACAGCCGCGTGCGTTCGCGCACCTGCTCGGCGTTGCCGGCGGTGATGGTGTAGAAGCGGGCGCGCACGTCGGCCGGCGGATAGATCAGCGGATTGTCCGTGATGCTCTTGGGCATCAGGGCGGTCGCCGCCTTGTTGGCGTTGGCATAGCCGGTGAGCTCGCTCGACGCGGCGGCGACCTTGGGCTCCATCATGAAATCGAGGAAGCGGAGCGCCTGCGCGGGGTCGGGCGCATCCTTGGGCACCGCCGCCACGTCGATCCACAGCATCGAGCCTTCCCGCGGGATGGTATAGGCGATGTCCTGCCTGTCCTTGGCCTTGGCGGCGCGGTCGCGCGCCTGGAAGATGTCGCCGGAATAGCCGAAGACCAGGCAGACGTTCCCGCCGGCCAGCGCGTTGATGTACTCCGAGGAATGGAACTTGCGGATGAAGGGCCGCACCGCCTTCACGACGTCGGCTGCCTTGGCGAGGTCCTCGGGCTTCTTGGAATCGGGATCGAGGCCGAGATAGTTCAGCGCCGCCGGCAGGACGTCGGTGGCGCTGTCGAGCATCATGACGCCGCAATCCTTGAACCTGGCGACGACGGCGGGATCGAACACCATCTTCAGCGAATCGACCGGCGCATCGGGCATGCGCTTCCTGATTGCCGCGACGTTGTAGCCGATGCCGGTTGTGCCCCACATCCAGGGAATGGCATGGGCGTTGCCGGGATCGTACTTGGCGAGCGCCGCCATGATGTCGGGGTCGAGGTTGCCCAAATTCTGGAGCTTGGCCTTGTCGAGCGCCAGGAACAGGCCGGCGGCGAGCTGGCGCACGAAGAACGGCGAGGCGGTCGGCACCACGACGTCGTAGCCCGAACGGCCGGTCTTGAGCTTGGCATCGAGGATCTCGTTGGAATCGTAGGTCGTGTAGTTGACCTCGATGCCGGTGTCCTTCTTGAAATTCTTGAGCTCTGATTCGGCGATATAGTCCGACCAGTTGTAGACATTGACCTGGCCCTGGCCGAGCGCGGGCGCCGCGGCCAGGACAAGGAGAGAGGCGAGGACGGGCAAACGCATCGGCAACTCCGGCGAGGTCAGACACCAAGATATCTGTGCTGCAGCTCGCTGTCGCGGGCCAGCGCGGTGGAAGTGCCGGTCCAGACGACCCGGCCCTTCTCGACGATGTGATGGCGGTCGGCGAGCCCGATCAGCGCGCCCACGCTCTTGTCGATCACCAGGATCGCCTGGCCCTCGCGCTTCAGCCTATCGAGGCACGACCAGATTTCCTGGCGGATCAGCGGCGCCAGCCCTTCGGTTGCTTCGTCGAGGATCAAGAGCTTGGGATTGGTCATCAGCGCCCGGCCGATCGCCAGCATCTGCTGCTCGCCGCCCGAGAGCTGGTTGCCCAGGTTGCGCTGGCGCTCGGCGAGCCGCGGAAAAAACCCGAAGGCGCGCTCCAGCGTCCAGGGATTGCCGCGCGAGGTGCGGTTCGCCGCCGACGCCACGAGGTTCTCGCGCACCGAGAGGTTGGGGAAGATCTGGCGGCCCTCGGGCACCAGCCCCAGGCCGAGGCGGGCGATGCGGAAGGAGGGCAACTGGTCGACCCGGGCGCCCTCGAACTCGACGACACCGCTGCGCTGGGGCAGCAGGCCCATGATGGCATTCACGGTCGTCGTCTTGCCCATGCCGTTGCGGCCCATCAGGGTCACCACTTCGCCGGCATCGACGGCGAGTTCCATGCCGAACAGGGCCTGGCTCGCACCGTAGAAGGCCGTGAGCTCGCGCACGCGCAGCATCAGAATTCTTCCTCCTCCCCCGTCTTACGGGGGAGGATACAGGAGGGGGAAAGCACGATTTGGCGCTGGGTCATGAGCCGATCATGAATTCTTCGCGCTGGTAAAGTCGTCGCCCAAATAGGCCTGGCGCACATCGGGATTGGCGCGGATCTCCTCGGGCGTGCCGCTGGCGATGGCGCGGCCATAGACCAGCACGGTGATGCGGTCGGCGAGCTGGAAAACGGCGTCCATGTCGTGCTCGATCAGCAGCATGGCGCGCTTGCCCCTGAGCGCGCGCAGGAATCCGATCATGCGCTGGCTTTCCTCGGCGCCCATGCCGGCCATCGGCTCGTCGAGCAGCAGCAGGCAGGGATCGCCGGCCAGCGCCATGGCGATCTCGAGCTGGCGCTGCTCGCCGTGGCTGAGCGCGGCGGCAGCCATGTCGGCGCGCGCCGCGAGGCCCACCGCGGCCAAGCCCTGCCGCGCCGGCCGGCGCAGGCTCTCGTCGCGGCGGGCGTCGGCCAGGAAGCGGAAGGAATGGCCGGCATGCGCCTGCACGGCCAGCGCCACGTTGTCGAGGGCGGTGAACTCGCGCAGCACCGCGGTGATCTGGAAGGAACGCGCCAGCCCCAGGCGCACCCGGGCATGCGCGGGCAGGTGCGTGACGTCGCGGCCGGCGAAATGGATGGTGCCGGAATCCGGCCGGAGGTTGCCGGTGAGCTGGCTCACCAGCGTGGTCTTGCCCGCGCCGTTGGGGCCGATCAGGGCATGGATCTCGCCCGGTCGGACGTCGATCGAGACGGCATCGGTGGCCAGAAGACCGCCGAAGCGCTTGATCAGGCGGTCGGTCGAGAGCAGCGGCTCAGTCATGACGTCGCCCGAACAACGAATCGATGCCGCCCCTGGCATAGAGCGCGACCAGCACCAGCATCGGCCCGAACGCGATCTGCCAGTATTCGCCCCAACCCCTGCGGCCGAGATCGAGCAGCGGCGGCAGCGATTCCTCCAGTGCGAAGAAGGCGATGGCGCCGTAGAGCGGGCCGAACAGGGTGCCCATGCCGCCCAGCACGACGATGACGATGAGGTCGCCCGATTTCACCCACGACATCATGGCGGGCGAAATATAGGCGCCCTCGTTGGCCAGCAGGATGCCGGCCAAGCCGCCGAAGGCCCCGGACAGGATGAACGCCGCCAGCCGGTAGCGGAACACCGGGAAGCCGAGCGCCGTCATGCGGAGATCGTTCGACTTGGCGCCGCGAATCACCAGGCCGAAGCGCGAATGGGCGAAGCGGCTGCAGAACCACAGGGTGCCGCAGAGCAGCGCGAAGCACAGCCAGTAGAACGACGCCTTGTCGCGCAGGTCCAAAAGGCCGGCGAAGCGGCTGCGGCTGATGTTGAGGCCGTCGTCGCCGCCATAGGCTTCGAGGCCCGCCCCCAGATAGTAGACGAGCTGGGCGAAGGCCAAGGTGATCATGATGAAATAGAGGCCGCGCGTGCGCAGCGACAGCGCGCCGATCAGGGCGGCCCACAAGGCGGCGGCCGCGATGCCGGCCGGCCACTGGATCCAGCCGCTGGCCATGCCGTGATGCGCCAGGATGCCCACGGCATAGCCGCCGATGCCGAAGAACATGGCATGGCCGAAGCTCACCAGCCCGCCATAGCCCAGGATCATGTTGAGGCTGATGGCGGCGATCGCCCAGATGACGATGCGCGTGCCGATCGACAGCAGATAGCGCTGGTCGAAGGCCTGCGTCAGCAGGGGCAGGATGGCGAGCGCCAGCAGCAGCACGGCGGTTAGCAGACCACGCGGCGTGCGCAGCGAGGCGAGCAAGCTGCTCATTCTTCCGGACCGCGGGCGTCCCGCCCGCTCATGATCATGAGCGGGCGGGACGCCCGCGGTCCGAATGAGCATGAATGTCGCGCCATGCCTCAGCTCCGTTGCCCGAACAGGCCGGTCGGCCGCCAGACCAGCACGCCCGCCATGACGACATAGACCAGCACCTGGGAGATCGCGGGCGCAGCGCTCGAGGCGGCGGAGGTGCTGAGGA
>JABCYT010000166.1 GCA_013290035.1 Alphaproteobacteria bacterium | reverse complement strand
TGCGGCCGCCCTCGTCCTTCGAGCAGCCCGCCGAGGCAAAGATGTCCGCGACGAAGGCTTCGAGCGCCTTCGCCTTGATGGTGACCGTCATATGCTCTTCCTCTTTATTCCCTCCCCACGTCTTACGTGGGGAGGTGGCCGAAGGCCGGAGGGGTCGTCAGCGCCAGTGATGCGTCATGACCCCTCCGCCCCTGCGGGGCACCTCCCCCCGCTTCGCGCGGGGAGGAACGATGCTACTTCTTCGCCTTCTTTTGCTGCTCGGCCATGCGCTGGAGGTTTGCGACGTAGCCCCGATTCCAGGTCGGGTTGATCATGACCTCGTTGATCACGATGTGCGGCGGCAGGCAAGCGACATAGCGGATGAGGTCGCCGACATCCTCCGACTGGGCCATGCGGGCGCGCTCTTCCGGAGTGATGGGGATCGGCCGCTTGTCGAGGATGGGTGTCGCCACCTCGCCCGGGCAGACCACGCAGGAGCGGATGCCGTTGACGCATTCCTCCATGTTGATGGTGTGGCTCATCGCCACCACGCCGTGCTTGGCCGCCGAATAGGCCGCGCCGCTCAGGATGCTGGCCTGGCGCCCGGCCATCGACGAGGTGTGGATCAGCACGCCGCCCTTGTGGCGGCGCATCATGGGCAGCACCGCCGTCGAGCAGTAGAACGCGCTGGAGAGGTTGCCGTCGATCACCATCTCGGCGCCTGCCGGCGTGAGCTGGCTCCACTTGCGTTCGACGATGTTGAGACCGGCATTGTTGACCAGGATGTCGCAGCGGCCGAACTTCTTGTCGATATCGGCGGCGATGCGGGTCACCGCCGCGGCCTTCATCAGGTCGCCGGTCTTGACCACGGCCTTGCCGCCCGCCTGCTTGATCGCGGCCGCGGTCTCCTCGAGCGGTTCCTTGCGCCGCCCGGTCAACACCACCGTGGCGCCTTCCTTGGCGAGCGCGATCGCCGCCGCCTGACCAATACCCGAGCCAGCACCGGTCACCCAGGCGACCTTGCCCGTCAACGAAGCCATCGATGTCTCCTTGATATCTGAACCTGACAGCGGGCCGCCTGGCCCGCCGGTCAATTAAAGCACCCGGCCCGTGCCGTCGTCGATCAGGTGCATGTTGCTGAGGTCGGCCCTGAGCTTCATGACCTTGCCCGCCGTCGCCCCGGCGTTGGGGTTGACCCGGCCGCAGAGCTCCGCGCCCGCGATGGTGAAATAGACCAGCGTCTCCATGCCCATCGGCTCGACCACGTCGATCATGGTGTCGAAATCGTGCTGGTTGGGCTCGATGTGCGGACGGGTCTCGATGATGTGCTCGGGGCGCAGGCCCAGCACGAGGTTCGCCTTGCCGACATGGCTCGCATAGCGCGCCGTGCGGTCGGCCGGCACCGGGAAGGCCAGCGTGTCGCTCAGCCGCACCCGCAGCGCCCCGGCGGCCTGTTCGAGATGGCAGGGCTCGAAGTTCATCGCCGGCGAGCCGATGAAGCCCGCCACGAACTTGGTGGCCGGCGAATGGTAAAGGTCGTTGGGCGAGCCGACCTGCTCGATCAGGCCGGCATTCATCACCACCACGCGGTCGGCCAGCGTCATCGCCTCGACCTGGTCGTGGGTGACATAGACCGTGGTGGTACGGACCTTCTGGTGCACCTTCTTGATCTCGGTGCGCATCTGCACGCGCAGCTTGGCGTCGAGGTTGCTGAGCGGCTCGTCGAACAGGAAGACCTTGGGATCGCGCACGATGGCGCGGCCCATGGCGACGCGCTGGCGCTGGCCGCCCGAGAGCTGCTTGGGCTTGCGGTCCAGAAGCTCGGTGATGTCGAGGATCTGGGCCGCCTGCTTGACCCGCCGGTCGATCTCGTCCTTGGGCGTGCGCTTGAGCTTCAGCCCGAACGACATGTTCTCGTAGACGTTCATGTGCGGGTAGAGCGCGTAGTTCTGGAACACCATGGCGATGTCGCGGTCCTTGGGCGGCACGTCGTTGACCACGTCGCCGCCGATAGCGATGTCGCCGCCGGTGATCTCCTCGAGACCGGCGATCATGCGCAAGGTCGTGCTCTTGCCGCAGCCCGAAGGCCCGACCAGCACGATGAATTCCTTGTCGGTGATGTCGAGGTCGATCCCGCGAACGGCCAGAACTTCGTCGTATTTCTTGATGACCTTACGCAACGTTACCTGAGCCATTGTCCGTTATCCTTTGGTCGCACCGGCCGTCAGACCCGCGATGTAATAGTCCATGAGGAAGGCGTAGATGATGAGGGGTGGCGCGGCGCCGAGCAGCGCGCCGGTCATGATCTGGCCCCAGTTGAACACGTCACCCTTGATCAGCGTGGTGACGATGCCGACCGGCAGCACCAGCTCGCTCGTCGAGGTGGTGAAGGCCAGCGGATAGAGGAACTGCGCCCACGCCACCGTGAAGGTGAAGATGGTCGCCGCGATGATGCCGGGCAACGCCACCGGGATGAAGATCTTGGTCAGCGTCTGCATCCAGGTCGCGCCGTCGATCAGCGCCGCCTCGTCGAGCTCCTTGGGGATCGAGGCGAAGTAGCCGATCATGATCCAGGTGGCGAACGGCACCGTGAGCGTCGGGTACAGGATCATCAGCGTCCACCAGTGATTCATCAGCTGGATGCCGAAGGTGTCGTTGACCCACGCGAACATCTTGAACAGCGGGATGAACAGCAGCGTGTCGGGGATCAGGTAGGTCAGGAACACGCCGGTCGCCAGCGCGGCCGAGCCCCAGAACTTCATGCGGGCGAGCGCGAAGGCGGCGATGACGCTGATCACCATGGTGATGATGACGACGAACACCGACACGATCGCCGAGTTGCGGAAGAAGGTGAGGTATTGGTTCTGCGACAGGAGCTCGATGTAGTTCGAAAGCGTCGGCGAGTAGACCCACCACGGATTGGTCGCTGCCGAGATCTCGGCGCTGGACTTCAGCGAGGTGATGAACATGTAGAGCGGCGGCATCAGGAAGAAGCAGGCGAACAGCACCAGGAAGAAATAGGACCAGCGCAGCGCCCACCGCCGGTCGCGGCTCATGCTGCCGTATCTGCCGTGGGCCGGCGTGGCGGCGGTGGTTGTGGCAATCGCGGCGTCGGCCATCAGACTTCACTCCCCCGCTTGGTGATGTCGCGCAGGATGAAGACTGCGGCCACCGCCAGGATCGGCACCATGAACAGCGAGACGGTGGCGCCGAGCGGAATGTCGCCGCTTTCGATGCCGACGCGGAACGCCCAGGTGGCGAAGACGTGCGTGGTGTTGAGCGGATCGCCCTTGGTCAGCACGCGCACGATGTCGAAATTGGCGAAGGTGACGATCAGCGAGAACAGCACGGTGATCGAGATGATGTTGCGCATCATCGGCAGGCTGACGTACCAGATGCGCTGCCACCAGGTCGCGCCGTCGATCGCCGCCGCCTCGTAGAGCTGCTCGGGCACCGACTTCAACGACGCCAGGTACATGATCATGAAGAACGGCGCGCCGAACCAGACATTCACCAGGATGACCGAGAAGCGCGCCCAGCCGGTCTCGCCGAGCCAGGCGATGCGGTCCAGGCCGACATGCTCGAGGATCCAGTTGAAGGCCGAGTAGGACGGGTCGAACAGCCACAGCCAGGCGAGCGTGCTCATGGCCGGCGGAATGACCCAGGGCACGAGCAGCATGCCGCGCCACTTGCGCTGGCCCTTGGTCGGGATGTTGTGCACGAAATGGGCGACCACGAAGCCGATGATCGCCTTGAAGATGACCGCCGTGATGGCGAACAGGCAGGACTGGTAGACCACCATCCAGAAGGTGTCGCGGCCGAACAGGAAGGTGAAATTGCCCAGGCCGACGAATTTGTTCATGCCCTTGTTGAGCATCGCCAGGTAGACGGCATAGCCCGCCGGATAGGCCACGAGCACGAGGATCAGGAGGATCAGCGGCAGCGTCATCAGGAAGGCGATGGTCGACTTGCGCTGCATCAGCTTGTGCAGGCTGCTGCGGCCGTCTGCCGAGATGGTGACTGCTCCTCTGGCGGCGATATCTGCCATGGCTAGCTCCGACGTTGCAGGTTCTTGAGATGCCTGGCGGAGCGCCTGAAGCGGCGCCCCGCCATCCTCGGCCTGCCTAGTTGCGCATGAAGCCTTCGATCTCTCCCGCCGCCCAGTCGAGCGTCTTGTCCATGGCCTCGCCCTTGAAGTAGCGGACGGCCATCTGGGTCTGGATGCCCTGATTGTAGATCTGCTCGGCGATCTTGTGCGGCGCAGGCGCCGCGGCGACCGAGAGCGTCTGGTGATTGTAGGGATTGGGGTAGTGATAGAGCGTGCCCTTGGGCGGCCCCTCCTCGGCCCACGTCTTGAAGGTCGTAAGCTTCTCGAACGACGGCAGGTCGTAGCCGCCGCTGGCCGCCACCATCTTCTCGGCCGACGACGCCTGGGAGAGATACATCAGCAGGCTCTTGGCCGCCGACTGGTTCTTGCTGAAGTTCCAGGTGGCCCAGAAGAACGGCAGGAAGGGTGCGAAGCGGCCCTTGGGACCGGCCGGGAAGCCGTGCGTCCAGCACTGCTCGGCGACCTTGGGCGCATCGCGCTTGGCCACCGCCCATGCACTGGGCGGATTCATGATCAGCGCGCCCTGGCCCGACACCAGCCACTTGTTGTTGGACGCATCGTCCCACGACGGCACATCGGGCGGCATGGCCGCGATCAGTTGCTTGTAGTATTCGAGCGCTTGGCGAACCTGGTCGTTCTTGACCACGATCTCGCCCTTGGCGTCGACCAGGATGGCGCCGTAGGCATGGAAGATCGCCCCGATCGTGTCGACCGAGTCCGACGTCGTGCCGAGACCGATGCCGAACGGATGGCCGCCCTTGTTGCAGTCCTCGGCCGCCTTCAGGAACGTGTCGAGGTTCCAGCCGTCGGCCTTGGGCGGCGCACCGGCCGGATACATCGCCTGGATGTCGATCCCGGCCAGGTCCTTCAGGTAGTCGATGCGCGAGCACGGGCCCTTGATCTGACTGCCGACCGTGGCCGGCACGGCCAGCCACTTGCCGTCGACCTTGCCGAGATATTCGACCGTGGCGTTGACGGCGCCGTTGTCCTTGATCAGCTGATCCATGAGATCGTTGACCGGCATGAGCAGCTCGGCGTAGCGCGCCGGCAGGAAGGTATTCTGCGCGAGGATATCGTGGCCCGACTTCGCCTGCGCTTCCGCGGCGGTGGTCAACAGCAGCTTGTTGCCTTGCGAGGTGATGAAGTCGATCTGAACGTCGACCTTTTCCTTGTCGGCCCACTCCTTGATCAACGTCTCGGTAGCGCCGTTGGCATTGGGGACCCAATGATCCCAGAAGCCCACCGACAGTTTGCCCGCCGCGTAGGCGCCGCGAACGAACGGCGCAGCAATGAATGCCGTCGACGCTGCCGCCGTTCCGGCAACAAAGCGCCGACGACTTACTCTCTTGGACACCATACAATTTCCTCCTGATCCCACTTCGATGACCCTCAAGGGGGTCTTGGTGCGGATGCTATGCACAAGCTGCGAATCAAGCAATGCATTTTCGAATGAGTGCGGCTTTCGGCGGCGATTTGACAGCTTTGGGAGAGACCCGGATGCTCCGGCCGCCGAAACGGGAGGGGCGTTCGTGCGTGAAATCTGTGTGAAATCGATCCAGACGAACAGCGCCCGCAGCACCGACCGCGGCACGTCGTGAGATGCAGCACATTCCTGGCGCAAATCCCTGGCTCACCGCCGTCGAGCCCTCGCCCATCGGCGAGACCAGGCGCTGGGTGCTGGGCCGCACCTTCCCCATCGAGCGGCCACTGATCGATCTCAGCCAAGCGGTGCCGGGATATCCACCGGCGATCGAATTGCGTCGACATCTGGGCGAGCTGCTGCTCGATCCGGCGATGCATGGCTACACGCCGACCCTGGGCCTGCCGGCGTTGCGCGAGGCCTACGCCGCCCATCTCACGGATTTCTACAGCGCGCCGATCACGCCCGGCGAGGTCGGCATCACGTCGGGTTGCAACCAGGCCTTCTGCCTGGCGCTGATGAGCCTGGCCAAGGCCGGCGACGAGGTGATCCTGCCGCGTCCGCACTACTTCAACCACGACATGTGGATGCGCATGCAGGGCATCGAGCCGGTGTCGCTGGATTTCCGGCCCGAGTCGGGCGCCATCCCGGATGCAGCAGATGCCGCCCGCCTGATCGGCCCCAAGACGCGCGCCATCGTGCTGATCTCGCCCAACAACCCGACCGGCGCGGTCTATCCGCCCGAGACCATCCGGGCTTTCTTCGAACTCGCCCGCCGGCATGGCATCGCCCTGCTGCTGGACGAGACCTACAAGGATTTCCTGCCCAGGGGCGCGCGGCCGCACGAGCTGTTCAGCGACCCGGCTTGGCGCGGCACGCTGGTGCATCTCTACAGCTTCTCCAAAGTCTTCGCGCTCACCGGCTATCGCGTCGGCGGCATTACCGCGGGCGCCGGGTTGGTGGCGGAAATCGAGAAGGCGATGGACTGCGTGTCGATCTGCCCGCCACGCCTCGGCCAGGAAGCGGCGCTCTATGGTCTGAGGAATCTGCTGCCCTGGGCGCGCCGCAACACCGAGGGCCTGAAGGTGCGCGCCGACCTTTTGGGCGAGGGCCTGCAGCGCTCCAACCGCTGGCGGCTGGTCAGCATCGGCGCCTACTTCGCCTACGTCGAGCATCCCTTTGCCGGCCAGCACTCGACCGACGTGTCCAAGCGGCTGGCCGACGAGGAGAACCTGCTGACCATCCCGGGCGACATGTTCGGCGCGGGCCAGGAGCGCTTCGTGCGGCTCGCCTTCGCCAACGTGGCGGACGACAAGATCCCCATCGTGCTCGAGCGCCTGGAACGCTTCGGCGCTTGAACGCTCTTTCCCCTCCCCCGTCATACGGGGGAGGCAGGAGGGGGAAGGCTGCAATCGTGCTGTCGGCCAATTCCAGATCATGATCTTTGCCTTCCACAGTTCGCCCGTGAGGCTTTCCCCCTCCCTGCCTCCCCCGTATGACGGGGGAGGTGAAGAGAAAGGTGATCCATGCCACATGCAACCACACCCGATGGCGTGAAGCTCTATTACGAGGAAGCCGGCAGCGGTACGCCGATCCTGTTCGTCCACGAAT
>JABCYT010000165.1 GCA_013290035.1 Alphaproteobacteria bacterium | reverse complement strand
CTCCGACGCGAGCGGCTGCTTGCCGAGCTCGGCGGCGATGTAGGCATAGTCGAGGTTGGTGAGGCCGCGGCCGATCTCGGAATGGGGCAGAAAGAAGTTCCACAGGCCGGAAGCCTTGGCCTTGTTCTTGGCGCCCTCGAGCAGCTCGAGCTGGCCAGGAGCCCAGCTCCAGTTGTCCTTGCGGCCTTCCCCCAGGCGGAAGAACTCGTCCGAAATCGGGGCGACGTTGTCCTCGATGTGCTTCTTCACCGCATCGAACAGCGGCTGCGCCTCCGTCGACATGGCGAGGTTGTTGAGGTCGGGGTCGAGATCCGGCCGCACCGGCGCGGCCGCCTTCATCTTGGTCGTCACGTTCATCGGGGTCTCCTCGGTCTTTGCTGAGGAGACCCTAGACTAAAACAGCCCGACAATCTTGCCGTCGGGGCCGATATCGATGCTGTTGGCCGCCGGCACCTTGGGCAGGCCGGGCATGGTCATGATGTCGCCGCACACCGCGACCACGAACTCCGCGCCAGCCGACAGGCGGACCTCGCGCACCGTCACGATGTGGTCGGTGGGCGCGCCCTTGGCGTCGGGATTGGTCGAGAAGCTGTACTGCGTCTTGGCGATGCAGACCGGCACCTTGCCGAAGCCCATCGCCTCGAACTGGGCGAGCTGGTCGCGCACCGGCTTGTCGGCGGCGATGTCCTTGGCGCGGTAGATCTCCTTGGCGATGGTACGGATCTTTTCCAGGAGCGGCATGTCGTCGGGATAGAGCAGCTTCATCTTGCCCTTGCCGCCCTCGATCACCTTCACCACCGCGCGCGCCACGTCGGCCGCGCCCTTGCCGCCCTCGGCCCAATGGTCGGCCATCACCGCCTCGACGCCGAGCTTGGCGCAGGCCGACTTGACCAGGGCGATCTCGGCGTCGGTGTCGGCGCTGAAGCGGTTGATCGAGATCACCGGCACCAGGCCGAACTTGTGCACGTTCTCGACATGGCGCTGAAGATTCGCCATGCCGGCCTCCAGGGCCTTCAGGTTCTCGGTCTTGAGCCCTTCCTTCTTGACCCCGCCATGCATTTTGAGTGCCCGGATGGTCGCCACCAGCACGACGGCGTCGGGCATCAGGCCGGTCTTACGGCACTTGATGTCGATGAACTTCTCGCCACCCAGGTCGGCGCCGAAGCCGGCCTCGGTCACCACGTAATCGGCGAGCTTCAGCGCCGTCGTCGTGGCCAGTACCGAATTGCAGCCATGCGCGATGTTGGCGAAGGGCCCGCCGTGGATGAAAGCGGGCGTGCCCTCCAGCGTCTGCACCAGGTTGGGCGACAGCGCGTCCTTGAGCAGCACCGTCATCGGTCCGTGCGCCTTCAGCTCGGCGGCGCGCACCGGCTTACGCTCGCGGGTATAGGCGACGATGATGTTGCCCAGGCGCGTCTTCAGGTCCTCGAGGTCCTTGGCCAGGCAGAAGATGGCCATGACCTCGGAGGCGACCGTGATGTCGAAGCCGTCCTCGCGCGGGAAGCCATTGGCGACGCCGCCCAGCGAGGAGACGATCTCGCGCAGGCTGCGGTCGTTCATGTCGATGGCCCGCCGCCAGGCGACGCGCCGTCCGTCGATGCCCAGCGCATTGCCCCAGTAGATGTGGTTGTCGATCAGCGCCGACAGCAGGTTGTGCGCCGCCCCGATGGCGTGGAAATCGCCCGTGAAGTGGAGGTTGATGTCCTCCATCGGCACGACTTGCGCATAGCCGCCGCCGGCCGCACCGCCCTTCATGCCGAAGGAGGGGCCGAGCGAGGGCTCGCGCAGGCAGAGCATCGCCTTCTTGCCGATATGGTTCAGCGCATCGGTGAGGCCCACCGTCGTCGTGGTCTTGCCTTCGCCGGCCGGGGTCGGCGAGATCGCTGAGACCAGGATCAGCTTGCCGTTGGGTTTGCCCTGCAGCGACTTGATGTAGTCCATCGAGACCTTGGCCTTGTAGTGGCCGTAGGGTTCGAGGTTCTCCGCCGCGATGCCCAGTTTTTCGTGCGCAAGTTCCATGATGGGCCGCTTCTTGGCCTCCTGCGCGATCTGAATATCGGTCTTCGGATTTGTATGCTGTGACGCGGGCATCAACGATTCCTTCCCAACTACGTTTCTATTCCCCTGACCTCTCCTCATGTTCCTCTCCCCCTTGGGGGAGAGGTTAGGTGAGGGGGTGCAATACGAAGATCGTCTCCTGCATCACCCCCTCACCCAGCCTCTCCCCAAGGGGGAGAGGAGGAAGAAAAACGAGGGGACGAGGGAGGCGCGTCGTATGATCAAACCAGCCGCGCGCCGACGGCGAGCTTGGCGGCCGCGGCCCATTCCCCGGCGCCGACCTTGGGGCCGTCGGCAGGCTTCACGCGCAGGATCTTGATGCGGCCGTCGGGGCAGACGACGGTGAAGCCGTCGGCCGAGACCTCGACGACCTCGCCATACTTGCCACCGATGCCCTTGGGGTCGCGCGCGGGCAGGGGCTGGATGTCGAAGACCTGCAGGTTCTTGCCGTCGATTGTAGTCCAGGCGCCGGGTGCGGGATTGCAGCCGCGCACCAGCGGATCGATCTGTCGCCACGACTTGCCCCAGTCGATGCGGGCGATGTCGGCGGTGGCACGGCCTTCGTAGGTGGCGAGCTTCTCGTCCTGCTTGATGCGCGGCGCCTTGCCGGCTTTTACCAGGTCGACCGATTCCAGTATCGCCTCGACGCCCATCGGGAATAGGCGATCGAAATAGACCGTGCCCAGCGTGTCCTTGGGGCCGATCGGCGTCTTCTTCTGCAGCAGCACATCGCCGGTATCGAGACCGTTGTCCGGCCAGAAGATCGACAGGCCGGTTTCCTTTTCTCCCAGGATGATCGGCCAGTTGATGGCGCTGGCGCCGCGATAGGCTGGCAAAAGGGAAGGGTGATACTGGATCGAGCCGTGCGTCGGAATGTTCAGGAACTCCTCGGGCACGAACAGCGTCACGAACGCCATGACCTGGAGGTCGGGCTTCAGCGCCTTGAACTCCTCCCACACCTCGGGCTTGCGGTAGGAGGCCGGCTGGAAGACCGGCAGCTTGGCCGCGACAGCCGCTTCCTTCAGCGGGTCGGGCCGCTGGCCGGGCTTCTCTGGCGCGACGTAGACGCCGACCACGTTCTCGCCGCGCTTCAGCAGCGCTTCCAGCACGGCCTTGCCGAAGGCCTGCTGGCCATGGACCACGATGCGCATGATCTACTCCGCCGCCTGGGCCTTGGGGGCTTGTCCCGTCGCGCCGGACGCCTTGATCTCGGCGATCTCGCGCGGCGTGAACTTCAGCACCTTGGTCAAGATCTCGTCGGTATGCTCGCCCAAGAGAGGCGAGCGCTCGACCTCGGTGATGCTGTCGGAGAGCTTGATCGGGTTGCCGACCGACAGGTACTTGCCGCGTGTCGGGTGATCGACCTCGACGACGGTGCCGGTCTGGCGCAGCGACGGCTCCTCCGCCAGCTCCTTCATCGACAGGATTGGGCCGACCGGGATGTCGAGCGCGTTGCACTCGTTCATGACCTCGAACTTGGTCCTGGTCATGGTCCACCGCTCGATGCGCTCGAAGATCTCCTTGAGCCGGGGCAGGCGGGCCGGCGGCTTGGCATAGTCCGGATGGGTCTTCCAGTCTGGCTGGCCGATCAGGTCGCAGATCTTCTCCCACACCGGCGCCTGGGTGATGAAGTAGATGTAGGCGTTGGGATCGGTCTCCCAACCCTTGCACTTCAGGATGACGCCGGGCTGGCCGCCGCCGGAGTCGTTGCCGGCACGCGGCGTCGCCTCGCCGAACGGGATGCCCTGGCCGAACTGCGTGTATTCCGTCAGCGGCCCGTGCGCGAGGCGCTGCTGGTCGCGCAGCTTCACGCGGCAGAGGTTCAGCACACCGTCCTGCATGGCCGTCAGCACCCTCTGGCCGCGGCCCGTGCGCTTGCGCTGGTAGAGCGCGCTCACGATGCCCAGCGCCAGGTGCAGGCCAGTGCCGGAATCGCCGATCTGCGCGCCGGTCACCAGCGGCAGGCCGTCATGGAAGCCGGTGGTCGAGGCCGAGCCGCCGGCGCACTGCGCCACGTTCTCGTAGACCTTGCAATCCTCGTAGGGACCGGGGCCGAAGCCCTTGACCGACGCCACGATCATGCGCGGGTTGAGCGAATGGATGTGCTCCCAGGTGAGCCCCATGCGGTCGAGCGCGCCGGGCGCGAAGTTCTCGACCAGCACGTCGCAGGTCTTCACCAGGCGCTCCAGCACCTTCATGCCCTCCGGGCTATTGGAGTCGAGCGTGATCGAGCGCTTGTTGTGGTTGAGCATGGTGAAATAGAGGCTGTCGGCGCCCGGGACATCCTGCAATTGGCCGCGCGTGATGTCGCCGATTCCCGGCCGCTCGACCTTGATCACGTCGGCGCCGAGCCAGGCCAGCAGCTGCGTGCAGGTCGGGCCCGACTGGACGTGGGTGAAGTCGAGGATCTTCACGCCGTCCAGCGCCTTGCCGTCCTTGCCCCAGGGCTTGGACGAGACCTTGGGCAGGCCGTCGCCGTTGGCCTTGTTGGCCACGAGCTTGAGCGACTTCCGCTTGGCCTTGTCCTTCTTGGAGATCTTGTCCTTCTCCTTCGCCTTCTTGTCCTTCTTCTTCGCCATGTCTCTTCTCCGATCGCTTGAATGTCGTGTGCGGTCGCGGACGACCTACTTCTTGCGCAGCTTGCTTTGCGGATTGAGGTTGCCGATGCGGCCGCTCTCGCTGCCGGCCGCCGGATCGATCACCGCGTTGATCAGAGTGGGCTTGCCCGAATCCATCGCGGCATTCACCGTGCGCTTGAGATCGTCGGGCGTGGTGGCGTTGACGCCCGTGCCGCCGAAAGCCTCCATCATCTTGTCGTAGCGCGAGCCCTTGACGAAAACCGTCGGCGCGGGATCCTTGCCGCCGCTGGCATTCTGGTCGGTGCCGCGATAGATGCCGTCGTTGTTGAAGATCACGACGCAGACCGGCAGCTGGTAACGGCAGATCGTCTCGACCTCCATGCCCGAGAAGCCGAAGGCGCTGTCGCCTTCGATCGCGAGCACCGGATGGCCGGTCTCCACGGCGGCGGCGATGGCCGAGCCCATGCCGACGCCCATGACGCCCCAGGTGCCGACGTCCAGCCGCTTGCGCGGCTTGTACATGTCGATCACACCGCGCGCGAGGTCGAGCGTGTTGGCGCCCTCGTTGACGAGGATGGCGTCGGGCCGCTCCTTGATGATGGTGCGCAGCGCGCCAAGCGCGCCGTGATAGTCCATGGGCGACTTGTTGTTCATCAGGCGCGGCGCCATCTTGGCGACGTTCTCGTCGCGCTTGGCCGTGACCGCCCCCATCCAGTCGGCGGGCGCCTTCGACCAGCTGCCGCCCATGGCGTCGAGTAGCGCCGACACGCAGGAGCCGATGTCGCCCACCACCGGCGCCGCGATCTCGACGTTGCTGTCCATTTCCTTGGGTTCGATGTCGACCTGGATGAACTTCTTGGGCGCCTCGCCCCACGCCTTGCCCTTGCCGTGCGAGAGCAGCCAGTTGAGCCGGGCGCCGACCAGCATGACGACGTCGGAATCCTTCAGCACCGTCGAGCGCGCGGCACCCGCGCACTGGGCATGCGTGTCGGGCAGCAGGCCCTTGGCCATGCTCATCGGCAGGAACGGCACGCCGCTCTTCTCGACCAAGGCGCGGATCGCCTCGTCGGCCTGGGCGTAAGCGGCGCCCTTGCCGAGGATGATCAGCGGGCGCTTGGCGGCCTTGAGTACGTCGAGCGCACGCTTGACCGCGGCCGGGGCGGGAAGCTGCGCCGGCGCGGCGTCGATCACCTTCACCAGAGACTTGGCGCCGGCATCGGCGCCGATGACCTGGGCGAACAGCTTGGCCGGCAGGTCGAGATAGACGCCGCCGGGCCGGCCGGAGACGGCGGCGCGAATGGCGCGCGCGAAACCGATGCCGATGTCCTGGGCGTGCAGCACGCGGTAGGCCGCCTTGCACAGCGGCTTGGCGATGGCGAGCTGGTCCATCTCCTCGTAGTCGCCCTGCTGCAGGTCGACGATTTCGCGCTCGGACGAGCCCGACACCAGGATCATCGGGAAGCAGTTGGTGGTGGCGTGAGCGAGCGCCGTCAGGCCGTTCAGGAAGCCGGGCGCCGAGACGGTGAGGCAGACGCCGGGCTTCTTGGTCAGAAAGCCCGCGATCGCCGCTGCGTATCCGGCGTTCTGTTCGTGACGGAACGACAGCACGCGTATGCCGGCGGCTTGCGCGTGTCGGCCGAGGTCGGTGATGGGGATGCCCGGCACGCCATAGATCGTGTTCAGGCCGTTCAGCTTCATCGCATCGATGACGAGGCTGAAGCCATCCGTCAGGTCCTGCGTCTCTGCCACTTCTGCCTTGAGTGCTGCTTCGGCCATTGGTTCCTCCCGAATTTCTCTTCAGTCCAGGTAATCGACGTGTTTCTTGACATGTTCGGCGAGGCCGAGCGCATGCTGGCGCACCAGATCCTCGGCGCGCTCGGTCTCGCGCGCCTCGAGCGCCTGGATGATGTTCATGTGATCGCGGATCGAGCGTTCGACCCGGTCATCCTCGCCGATCGTCTTGCCGCGGATCATCCGCATGTGGGTGAACAGATTTTCCGCGAGCTGGATCAGCACCTGGTTGCCGCTCAGCTCGATGATCGTCTGGTGGAAGGCGATGTTGACCTCGGAGTATTCGTCGAGCTTGGCGTGCAGCTTGTCGTCCTCGAAGGTGGCGAACATGCGCCTGAGGCCGGCGATGTCGTCGTCACTGGCGCTCTGCGTGATCAGCCGCGCCGCCATGCTTTCGAGCGCGGCCCAGGCGGTGATCATCTGGATCACCTCGTCCTTGGTCTTGCGCACGACATAGACGCCGCGCCGCGGCACTGAGCGCACGAAGCCCTCGCGCTCGAGCTGCGCCATCGCCTCGCGCACCGGCGTACGCGAGATGCCGAAATCCTGGGCCAGCTGGCGCTCGTCGAGCCGGATATCGGTGCGGGACCGGTAGATGTCCGACGACTCGATGACATTGCGCAAGGCCGCATAGGCCTTGTCCTTGAAGGTTTCCCGACTATCGATCGGGGCGACCACCAGACGCGCTTCGCTCATAGAGACGGATGTTCCTCGCTGCA
>JABCYT010000164.1 GCA_013290035.1 Alphaproteobacteria bacterium | reverse complement strand
CCTGCATCGCACAGCTTGCGGCGGCGCACGACAAGACCGGCGGCAACGTGGTCGCCGTGATGGACGTGCCGCGCGAGCAGACCAAGAACTACGGCATCGCCGCGGTGAATGCGGAGAAGGACGGGCTGGCCGCGATCACCGGCCTGGTCGAAAAACCCAAGCCCGCGCAGGCGCCCTCGACCCTGGCGCTGATTGGCCGCTACGTGCTGCAGCCCGAGGTGTTCGACCATCTCGGCCGGCATGAAACCGGCGCCGGCGGCGAGATCCAGCTCACCGATGCCATGGCCAAGATGATCGGCCGCATGCCGTTTCATGCGCTGCGCTACACCGGCCGGCGCTACGATTGCGGCAGCCGCATCGGCTTTCTCGAGGCAAACGTCGCCGTTGCGTTGCATCGCTCCGACACCACGGCGGAAACGCGGGCGTTGCTCGAGCGCCTGCTGAAGGGCTAGCCGATGCGTATTGCCATGATCGGTTCGGGCTATGTCGGACTGGTGTCCGGCGCCTGCTTCGCCCAGTTCGGTCACGACGTGGTCTGCGTCGACAAGGACGAGGGCAAGATCGCCCGCCTGCGCAAGGGCGAAATGCCGATCTACGAACCCGGCCTCGACAAGCTGGTCACCGACAACATGCGCGCCGGCCGCCTCGCCTTCGGCGCCGGCCTCGACGAGGCGGTGGCTGGCGCCGACGCGGTGTTCATCGCCGTCGGCACGCCGACCCGCCGCGGCGACGGCCATGCCGACCTGAGCTACGTCTACGCTGCGACTGCCGAGATCGCCGACGCCATCCGCGGCTATACCGTCGTCGTCACCAAGTCGACGGTGCCGGTCGGCACCGGTCGCGAGGTCGCCCGCATCATCCGCGAGGCCCAGCCGGCCGCCGAGTTCGACGTCTGCTCGAATCCGGAGTTCCTGCGCGAGGGGGCGGCGATCGAGGATTTCATGAAGCCCGACCGGGTCGTGATCGGCGTCGAGAGCGAGCGGGCGCGCGACGTGATGGCGGGCATCTACCGGCCGCTCAACCTCATTCAGACACCGATGGTGTTCACCAATATCGAGACGGCCGAGGTCACCAAGTACGCCGGCAACGCCTTCCTTGCCACCAAGATCACCTTCATCAACGAGATCGCCGATCTCTGCGAGAAGGTGGGCGCCGACGTCCACGACGTGGCGCGCGGCATCGGGCTCGACGGCCGCATCGGCCGCAAGTTCCTCCATCCCGGTCCTGGTTTCGGCGGATCGTGCTTTCCCAAGGATACGCTGGCGCTTGCCTATACCGCGCGCGAGGTCGATGCGCCGCAGACGATCGTCGAGCAGGTGATCGAGATCAACAGTTCGCGCAAGAAGAAGATGGCCAGGAAGGTCATCGACTTCTGCGGCGGCTCGGTGTCGGGCCTCACGATCGGCGTGCTGGGCCTCACTTTCAAGGCCAACACCGACGACATGCGCGATGCGCCGTCGCTCGACATCGTGCCGGCGCTGCAGGCGGCGGGCGCCCGGATCGTCGCCTTCGATCCCGAGGGCATGACGGAGGCCGGGCGCATGATCCCCGGCATCGCCTTCGCCAAGACCGCCTATGAAGCGGCGACCGGCGCCGATGTGCTGGTCGTCATCACCGAGTGGCACGAATTCCGCGGCCTCGATCCGCGGCGGCTGAAGGAGGCGATGCGCAAGCCGCGGATCGTCGACCTGCGCAACATCTTCGATCCCGAGGAAATGCGCGGCCTGGGCTTCGCCTACGAGGGCGTCGGCCGTCCCAAGCCGCGCAACTGACCCCTGCCCATCCGGAGCGTTTGCATGAACCAGACGGCGCACAAGTTCGATTCCAGCGTCCTGCGCGAATATGACATCCGCGGCATCGTCGGCAGCACCGTGCATGCCGCCGATGCGCGCGCCATCGGCCGCACCTTCGGCACGATGGTCCGCCGCAAGGGTGGGCGCCGCGTCGCGCTGGGCTATGACGGGCGGCTGAGCTCGCCGGACCTGGCCGCCGCCTGCATCGAGGGCCTGACGGCCGCCGGTGTCGACGTGACCAATATCGGCGTCGCGGCGACGCCGATGCTTTATTTCGCCGTCTACCACTTCGATGCCGACGGCGGCATCCAGATCACCGGTTCGCACAATCCGCCGGACTACAACGGCTTCAAGATGATGATGGGCAAGAAGCCATTCTTCGGTGTCGACATCCAGACGCTGGGCGCCTTGGCGGCCAAGGGCGACTGGGAAAGCGGGCAGGGCAAGGCGGAGAAGAGGAACATTCTCGCCGACTACGCGGCGCGTCTTCTCCGGGACGTCAAGCCCGGCAAGAAGCTCAAGGTCGCCTGGGACACCGGGAACGGTGCGGTCGGCGTGTCGATCCGCGCCGTCGTCGACAAGCTGCCGGGCGAGCATTTCGTGCTGAACGAGAAGGTCGACGGCACCTTCCCGGCGCACCATCCCGATCCGACGGTGCCTGAGAACCTGGTGCAGCTCATGGCCGAGGTGAAGCAGCGCGGCTGCGACCTCGGCATCGCCTTCGACGGCGACGGCGACCGCATCGGGGCGATCGACGGAAAGGGCCGCATCCTGTGGGGCGACCAGCTCCTGGTGCTGTGGTCGCGCGACGTGCTGAAGACGCATCCGGGCGCCACCATCATCGCCGACGTCAAGGCAAGCCAGGTGCTGTTCGACGAGATCGCGCGCGCCGGCGGCAAGCCGATGATGTTCAAGACCGGCCATTCGCTGATCAAGAGCAAGATGGCGGAGATCGGCGCGCCGCTGGCCGGCGAGATGAGCGGCCACATCTTCTTCGCCGACACCTTTTATGGTTTCGACGACGCGCTTTATTGCGGGCTGCGGCTGCTGAACATCGTGGCCAATGCCGGGGAAAGCCTGGCCGAGATGCGCGATGGCCTGCCCCAGCCGGTCAATACGCCCGAGCTGCGCTTCGATTGTCCCGATGCGCGCAAATTCGACGTCGTCGATGAGGTCAAGGGACGCCTGCACAAGGCCGGGGCCAAGTTCTCCGACATCGACGGCGTGCGGGTCAGCACCGCGGACGGCTGGTGGCTGCTGCGCGCGTCGAACACGCAGCCGGTCCTGGTGGCGCGCTGCGAGGCGGCCGACGAGGCGGGTCTGGCGCGTCTCAAGGGCGATCTCAGGGCGGCGCTGTCGGCAAGCGGGGTCAGCCTGCCCGACGAGGCATCGGCCGGACACCACTGATGCGCTTCTTCTTCTACGGCACGCTGCTCGATCACGACGTCACGGCCCTGGTGCTGCGACGACGGCTGCCGCCGGCGGCGTTCGTGCCGGCCAACCTGCCCGGCCACGCGCGACGGCGGGTGAAAAGCGCGACTTACCCCATTGTCGTGCGCGATCCGCGCGGCACGGTCCCCGGAGTCGTCGTGAGCGGGCTGAGCGCGCGCGACGTGGCGCTGCTCACCGACTACGAGGGGCCGGGCTATCGCGTTGTGCCTCTGCGCGTGCGGGTGGCGGGCGCGATGACCACGGTGTCGGTGTTCGAGCCGGTGCAGAGCCGCCTGCAGCCGAGCGGCGAGCTATGGGATCTCGCGCTCTGGCAGCGCCGTCACAAGCAGGCGTTCGTGGGCCGGCTGAAGCGCAGGCTCAGCGCGCGCCCGGTGTATTCCAGGCAGTGACCTGGATGGCCGAGCAGTAGATCTTGCGTTTCTCGAGCTGCTTGCAGCCATCGATCGCCTGTCCCTGCGACAGGTTGGCGAGGCGGGCGCGATGGAAGGTCTTGTTGGCCATCTGCACCTCGTCGACGGTGGCCGCGGCGGCCGCGCGCATCGAATCGGGCAGGGCGGAGGAGGCGCGCTCCAGCGCAAGCTGAGCGCCCTGTGAATCGCTGAACGACCCGACCTGGATCACCCAGCTGCCGATCGCCGGGCCGCCCGGCACGGCGGCTGCCGGCGCCGGAACCGCGGGACCGGCGACGCGCTGGTCGGTCGAGACGGTCTGCACCGGCGGCTGAGCGGCGGGCGGGACCGCGGGCGCGGCAAGTCGCGGCGTCGACTCGGGGAGTACCAGGCTCGGATCGAAATTGCTGGCGGTGTAGCGCGCCGACGCCGGCTTGCGGATCGACGTCCAGGGCGACAGCCGCATCGACTGGGCCGTGGCGAAACCGTAATCCATCAGGTCTGCCATCATGCGGTCGCGCTGGCCGGCGCTGTCGCCGCCCATCACGACGCCGATCAGGCGGCGGTTGTCGCGCATCGCCGACATCACGAGATTGAAGCCGGAGGCGACGGTATAGCCGGTCTTGAGGCCGTCGGCGCCTTCGTAGGAAAGCAGCATGCGATTGTGGTTTTCCAGGATGCGGCCACGATACGGATAGCTCTGCACCGAGAAGATCGCATAGTAGTGCGGGAAATCGCGCATCAGCGCGAAAGCGAGCCTGGCCAGGTCGCGCGCCGTCGTGACCTGGTCGCGGTTGGGCAGGCCCGAGGCGTTGCGGTACACCGTCGACGTCATGCCGAGCTGGCGGGCCTTCTGCGTCATGAGCTGGGCGAACGTCGCCTCGTCGCCGCCCAGTGCCTCGGCGAGTACGATGGCGGCGTCGTTGGCCGAACGGGTCACCAGCGCCATCGTGGCGTCGCGCACGTTCACCGTGCCGCCGGGCGGCAGGCCGATCTTGGTCGGCGGCGCGTTCAGGGCGTTGATCGACACCGGCAGCGCATCGCCCAGCGACAGCCGGCCGGAATCGAGGGCGGAGAAGGTGAGATAGATCGTCATCAGCTTGGTGAGCGAAGCCGGATGGCGCAATTCGTCGGCACGGTCGGCGACGAGCTCACGGCCGCTCGTGGCGTCGAGGATGAGATAGGCGTCCTTGCCGGTCACCGCCGGATTGGGAACCCACGAGGACGGGGTGCGAACAGCCGACTTGCCGTGCGCCTTGGCGGGCGGGACCGCGCGCTTGATCGCGGTCGACTGCGCATCTGCGCCGGAGGGCGCAAGCGTCGCTGTGATGAAAAGAATACCAACGGCTAGCCCGGTTAGGCTGGCCGCGATGCGCCTGAGGGGGAATATCATCGCGTTTAAGCCATTACACTAAAGTCTATATTCTTGTGCCCATGCAACAGGTTATAGGCAATTTCTCCGACAATACTAAAATTGGTGGGGTTATGCAACTTTTCAGCCGCCGTCCTCGCGCCCAAGTTGGACCGGAAACTGCACGGCAAACCACAAGAGAGGCGACATGAAACGGGTGTTTGCGGCGGCGTTCGCACTGATCCTTCTCGCCGGTTCAACGGCCTTCGCGCAACGGGCGGACCGCAATGTCGACCTGCCGATCGTTCGCAGCTTTCATTGGTTCGACTATGTCGGCGGCGACGACATCCGACAAGCCTGCGGCAAGGACGGCCGCAATCGTCTGCGCCTGGTCTACAATGCGATCTATGACGAGCAAGTCCGAACCTATGAGGTCTTTCTGCAGCCTGACGGCACGGCCGGCCTCAGCATGGGTGTGCTGGCCAATCAAGGCAACGTGGCCAACCTCCTGGTCGCCGATCCGGGCGACGTGCTCAACCCATGGCGCATGCGGCGCGGCGAGCGGATCCTGAATGCCGATGAAACCCGCGAACTGGTAGGGTTGCTCCAGGCAAGTGCGGCCTTCGGCCCGCCGCGCGACGGTCTGCGCCTGCCGGATGTGGATTTCTGGTGGACGGTCGCCTCCTGCCGCAACGGCGTGTGGGGCTTTCAGGCGTACCACTATCCGACCGACGGTTTCGCAAACGTGAAGTTCGCGGCCAGGCTTTTCGCCTGGGATACCGTGCCTATTCCAGTCAATCCGCCCCGCAAGCTCGTGCCTGCGGAACTGCGCCGCGACCCAAACGCCCCGGTCAACCACATGAATGCTAACAAGTGGACCCTGACGGTGGGGAAGGATGGGCTGCGACCGAGGTAGCGGAATCGCTTGGGCTGCCTATATAATTCTTAGGCGGCTTTGATTTTTTGGGGTGTGATCCGAACGATGGCCTCTCTGCGTAATGCATGCGAATGGCGCCTCGACGGCGACCGGCTGGGCGGCCCCAAGGAGCCCCCGGGCGGCCCGCCGCAGCCGCCGGCGCGGCGCGACGGTGGAAACGGCGAGGGCGGAAACGGCGAAGGCGAGGGGCGCAGCGGTGCGCTGACGCTGACCAGGACGCGAACCAAGAAGCCGTCGATGTACAAGGTGTTGATGCTGAACGACGACTACACGCCGATGGAGTTCGTGGTCGACGTTCTGGAGCACATCTTCCAGAAGAATCGCGATGAAGCCACGAAGATCATGCTTCACGTCCACCAGAAGGGCGTGGGTGTGTGCGGCGTTTACACCTACGAGATCGCCGAAACCAAGGTGACGCAAACGGTGGATTACGCCCGCAAAAACCAGCATCCTCTCCAGTGCACTTTGGAGAAGGAATAGTTGTAAAGAGTAGTTCGTCTTTCCAGTCGAGGTAGTTCGATGTCCATGCTGTCCAAGAACCTCGAGAAATCCCTCCACCGCGCCTTCGGGCTCGCCGGCGAGCGCCGCCACGAATATGCGACCCTCGAGCACCTGCTGCTCGCCATGACCGAGGACGACGACGCGGTGCCGGTTCTCAAAGCCTGCGGCGTCGACATCGACCGCCTGCGGCACGATCTCGAAACCTTCATCGACAATCGCCTCAAAGGCATCATCACCCAGAACCCGAGCGAGCCGCTGCCGACCGCGGGCTTCCAGCGGGTCGTCCAGCGCGCCGCCGTCCATGTCCAGTCGTCGGGCCGCAAGGAAGTGACCGGCGCCAACGTGCTGGTGGCGCTGTTCTCGGAGCGCGACAGCCACGCCGTGTCGTTCCTCGAGAACCAGGGCATGACCCGCCTCGACGCGGTCGACTACATCAGCCATGGCAAGGCCAAGGTGCCGGGCCGCGCGCGTGCTCGGCGGGTGAGCGGTTCGGACGAGGAGAATGGCGGCGAGGCGTCGGCCAAGCAGGGCAACGAGGCGCTCGGCGCCTATTGCGTCGACCTCAACCAGAAGGCCCGCGAGGGCCGGGTCGATCCGCTGATCGGCCGCGAGCACGAGGTCGAGCGCACCATCCAGGTGCTGTGCCGGCGCACCAAGAACAATCCGCTCTATGTCGGCGAGCCCGGCGTCGGCAAGACGGCGATCGCCGAGGGCCTCGCCCGCAAGATCGTCGAGG
>JABCYT010000163.1 GCA_013290035.1 Alphaproteobacteria bacterium | reverse complement strand
CAGGTAGCGGCCCATCCAGTACAGATTCTTGGCGGTGCTGCTCAGCATGTGCGGGGGGCGCGCCACTCCAGTGGCGCGTCATTCTCTAGGCGTCTGGAAGACCGCGCCACTGGAGTGGCGCGCCCCCGGCGATGAGAGTCGAAGACGAACATTGAGCTACCCACCGCTCGTCGGGTCCGGCGCCAGCACCCAGGTGTCCTTGGTACCGCCGCCCTGGCTCGAATTCACGACCAGCGAGCCTTCCTTCAGCGCCACGCGCGTGAGGCCGCCGGGAATGATGGTGATCTTGCGGCCCGACAGCACGAACGGCCGCAGGTCGACATGGCGCGGCGCCACGCCCTGGCTGACGAAGGTCGGACAGGTCGACAGCGCCAGGGTCGGCTGGGCGATGTAGTTGTCCGGCCGGCTCTTCAGCAGGGCCGTGAATTCCTCGATCTCGAGCTTGCTCGAGGTCGGCCCGACCAGCATGCCCTTGCCGCCCGAGCCGTGGATCTCCTTGACCACCAGTTCGGAAAGCCGCTCGACCACGTACTTGAAATCGTCCGACCGGTCGCAGCGCCAGGTCGGCACGTTGGACAGGATCGGCTCCTCGCCGAGATAGAAGCGCACCATCTCGGGCACGTAGGTATAGGTCGACTTGTCGTCGGCCACGCCGTTGCCGAGCGCGTTCACGATGTTGACCCGGCCGGCGCGCAACGCGCCCAACAGCCCGGCGACGCCGAGATAGGAGTCCGGCCGCATCGCCAGGGGATCGAGGAAGGCGTCGTCGACCCGGCGGTAGATCACGTCGACCCTCTGCGGGCCGCGCGGCGTGCGCATGTAGACGCGGCCCTCGTCGACGAACAGGTCGGAGCCTTCGACCAGCTCGATGCCCATCTCGTCGGCAAGGAAGGCATGCTCGAAATAGGCCGAGTTGAAATGGCCCGGCGTCAGCAGCACGACGTTGGGCTCGGCGTCGTCGCTGAACGACACCGAGCGCAGGGTCGCCAGGAGCTCCTCGGAGTAGTCGGCGACCGGCAGCACGCGCAGGGCCGAGAACAGCTCGGGCGCCAGCCGCATCATGACCTCGCGGTTCTCCAGCACGTAGGAGACGCCCGACGGCGTGCGCACATTGTCCTCGAGGACGTAGAAGTCCTTTTCGCCGACCCGCACCAGGTCGATGCCGGCGATGTGGGCGTGCACGCCGCCCGGCAGCTCCAGCCCCTGCGCCATCGCCACGAACTCGGCGTTCATCAGCACCTGCTGCTCGGGGATGATGCCGGCGCGGCAGATCTCGCGCTCGCCGTAGGCGTCGGACAGGAAGGCGTTGAGCGCACGCACGCGCTGCACCAGGCCCCTGTGCAGGTGCTCCCACTCGTGCCAGGCGATGACGCGCGGGATGATGTCGAAGGGGATCGTCGTCTCGGCGCCGTCGACTGCGCCGTAAGCGCCGAAGGTGATGCCATGGCGGCGATAGAAGAGGTCGACCTCGTGGCGCGTCGCCGCGATCCTCTCCGGCGATGTCCGCGCCAGCCAATCGGCAACACTGCGGTAGGGCGCGCGGACGGAGTCCGCCGCGCCGGAATTCATCTCGTCAAATGCCTTGGCCGCCATCCGGCATTTCACCCCCTGGCGAATCACAATATAAGCAATCGACGGGCCAACAAAGCGGCACCGGGAATTTCCGAGGGAGGGGCCGCGTGAAGCAGGTGCTGATCGACCGTTACGGAACGCCGTGGGACGTCGCGCGCACCGCTGACGTGCCGGACGTCGGCGATCCCGGTGCCGACGAAGTCGTGTTCGATGTCCTGGCCTTTCCCATCAACCCGGCCGACCTGTGGTTCTGCCGGGGAAGCTATCGGCTGAAGCCACCTCTGCCGGCGACGCCGGGTGCCGAGTGCGTCGGTCGCGTCACGGCCGTCGGCGCCGCGGTGAAGCACCTGAAGAAGGGCGATCTCGTCATCAACCTGCAGCGCGAGAACTGGGCCCAGCGCCGCAAGGTGAAGGGCGACGACGCGATCCCGCTGCCGCCCGGCATCGACCTCGAGCAGGCGGCGATGGTCCGCATCAATCCGCCGACGGCCGCGCTCATGCTGTCCGATTTCGTCGATCTCAAGTCCGGCGACTGGGTGATCCAGAACGTCGCCAACTCGGCGGTCGGCCGGCTGCTGATGGTGCTTGCCGGGCAACGCGGCCTGCGCACGGTGAACGTGGTGCGACGGGCCGAGCTCGCAGACGAGCTGAAGGCGCTGGGCGGCGACATCGTGGTCGTCGACGGCGACGATCTCGCGCAAAGGGTCGCCAAGCAGACGGTCGACGCCAGGATCATGCTGGGAGTCGAGGCGATCGGCGGCGCCGCCACCGGACGCCTGGCCGACTGCATCGCCACGGACGGCACGCTGGTTCACTACGGCTCGATGAGCGGCGAGGATCCCGAGGTCGGGCGCAGCAACTTCATCTATCGCGGCGTCAGGCTTACCGGTTTCATGCTCGGCCGCTTTCTGGCCAAGCGCAGCCCCGACAAGATCCGCGAGATCTATGCCGGGCTCGCTGCCCAGGTGATGGCCGGCACGTTGTCGGCCCCGGTCGACACCGTCTATCCGATCGAGAAGATCAAGGACGCGCTGGCGCACGCCGACAAAGGCGGACGCAATGGCAAGATCCTGGTGAGCCCCAACGGTCTAATTTGAGAGTGGGCGATTTGAACGAGGGAGGATGAAATGAGTTCCGAGGTCGCGGCGATCGAGAAGGTGCTGCAGGTCTATTTCGACGGTCTTTACGAGGGCGACACCAGGAAGCTCGGTGAGGCATTCCACCCGGCTTCGCATCTCTACAGCGCGGGCGGCGACGGCAAGGCGGCCGACATGCCGCGGGCCGACTGGTTCAAGATGGTGGAAGGCCGGCCGTCGGCGAAGTCGAAAGGCAGCGCGCGGGCCGACCGCATCGTGTCGATCGACTTTTCCGGCCCGACCACCGCCTTCGCCAAGGTCGAGTGCCAGATCCCGCCGCGCTACTTCACCGACTACCTGACGCTGTTGAAGGTGGACGGCCGCTGGCAGGTCATCGCCAAGGCATTCCATACGGTGATGAAGGAAGGGTGATTTCTCGTCGTCTCGACCAATGCCCGAAGGGCCGCGTGGAGAGACCTTCTCTCCACGATAGGTAGGTCAGTTCTTCGCGTCGGCCGCGACCTGGACCTTGATCATCTTGTCGGCGGGTGCTGCGACCGCACCTGAGCCCGGGGCGCCGCGCTTGATCTTGTCGACAAACTCCATGCCCGACACGACCTTGCCCCACACCGTGTACTGGCCGTCGAGGAAGTTCGAGTCCTTGAAGACGATGAAGAACTGGCTGCGCGCGCTGTTGGGATCGTTGGTGCGGGCCATCGAGACGGTGCCGCGCACATGCGGCTCCTTGGAGAATTCGGCCTTGAGCGGGTCGCCCATGCCGCCCGAGCCGGTGCCGGTCGGGTCGCCGGTCTGCGCCATGAAGCCTTCGATCACGCGATGGAACGGGACGCCGTCGTACTTGCCCTCGCGCGCCAGTTTCTTGATCTGCTTGACGTGGTTGGGCGCCAGATCGGGACGCATCTCGATCACGACTCGGCCGTCCTTGAGGTCGATATAGAGGGTATTTTCCTTGTCCATGGCGGCGGTCGCTCCTGCGAACATGAAAGAGATGGCGACGAACAACGGCATCAATGCCAGACGCATCACGGGATCCTTTCACCGAATCACGCCGGGCGCGGCCGGCGCGCGACCATACTGACAGACCGGCGAAAGACAAGCACCGACCTAAGGTCACAGATTAATCACGGCGTGTAAGTCTTTGAATTTTCGAGAATATCTCTACCCAAAAAGGTCTCGTCGCGATCTGTGCATCGTTTGCCATGGAGTTCCGGCAAGGCCGGCGGCACAGTGCATCGCGATTTTAGTCGCGCATACTGGAAGTCATTCATTTAAGCGGATTGGTCGATGACCGCGCTCAGCGGTGGGGAGCAGCTCGACGAGGAGCTATCCCCCCAGAATTCCGTGCCCGAACGGCCCGACGCCAGCGCTGGCGAGGAGCGGCGCGCGCCGCGTTCGCTCGAGGAGATCTTTCCCCTGCGCGGCGACGTCACGCGCGGTCGCCAGATGCAGGAGACCTGGCACGCCTTCGGCGCCGAGATGGAAGGCGCGGTGCGGGCGGCGCTCGATGCCAGCCGTTCGCCGCCGGAGATCGCCTATGCGATCGGCGGGATCGTCCACAATTACTTCCGCACGCGCGGCGTGACCCTGACGAGCTACGAACTGCGTCGTCTGGTCGCCGAACTTCTCGCCCTGCGGCAGCGCGCCGGACCGGCGCCGCCGCTCGTCACCTTCACGGCCGGACCGGCCGCCGCCGAAACGTCGTGGACCGGGGACGAGCCCGGCACGCCGGGACCCGTCGTGCCCGATGTCGTGTTCGACGGGCCGCCCTCGCGGCTGGTCGACGTCGAGCCACGCGACAGCGATGCCGCGCTGTTGGCGGCGGTGACGGCCAGGGCGCGGGGGCGGCTTGCGACGACCTCCGAGGGTCGTTTCCCGCGTGCGGCGGCTGCCGGTGCGATCGATGGGGCGCTGGGCGAGCTCCTGCAGGGAGAGCCGGAAAGGCGCGATCGCCTGGCGCGGCTGGCTTTGAGCGAGCTCTGCGGCATGGGCCCGATCGACGTGATCTGGGCTGACCGGTCGGTCCGCGCGGTGTTCGTGAATGGGCCGGCGGCCATCTATGTCGAACGCAATGGCGCGATCGAACCGTCGCCGGAGCGATTTCGCGACCACGCGCATCTGGCGGAACTCGTCGGCCGCCTGGCGCGACCATCTTCGTCGGGTGCCGTCATGTTGCGCCTGCGCGATGGCGGGGAAGGCCTGGTGATCTTTCCGCCGGCCGCGCCGGCGGGGCCGATCCTGGTGCTGCGCCGCGGCGCGCCAGGCGACGCCACGTTCGAGCGTCTGATCGCCGCACGGACGCTCGATCGACCGATGGTCGAGCTGCTGCGCATTGCCGCGTGCTGTCGCCTGAACCTGCTCGTCGTCGGGTCCGAAGGTTCGGGCAAGACCGCGCTGCTGGCCGCCGTGGCGCGCGACCTTTCAAGGGCGCGGATCGTGACCGTGGCCCGCCATCGCGAGTTTAGCTGGCCGCAGGCCTCGAAGGTCGAATTGCTCGTGCCCTCCGACACAGCCTTTGCGCCCCTGCTGGCGGCGGGCGCGCGGCTGCGGCCGGATCTGCTGATCGTCGACCCGGTACGGCGGGCCGACGCGCCCGCCTTGGCCGGACTGCTGTCGGGCGGCAGCCGCGGCGTCGTGGCCGCGCTCGAGCCGCACGTGATGGGCGGCATGTCCGGCACGGCGTTCGATCTCGTCATTCGCCTCGGTCGGCGGGATGATGGACTGCGTGGCGTGGTCGGCATGGCAGACGCGAACGGCGCGCCGATCTTCGTCCACGAGGCCGGTCGGTTTCATCGACGGACGACAGCGCCGTCTTTTGCCGGGCTCGTGCACAAGGCTGGCTACGGTGAGGCGCTTTCGCGCGCGCTCCGCTGACGAACTGCGACCGGCCGCCACATACCGAGTGGGGTCGAAAACCCGTTACCTGCCAAGCCTATATCTGGTACTAACCGCTTTGAAATGCGGGGGATTTTGCGGGTCGGAATCCGGATCGGGTCGAGTCGCTGAAGGGGATGGTTGCATGGTCGGCAAGCGCGGTTTGGGCATCCTCGGAATTCTGTCGGCGGTCGCCGGGCTTGGCGTCGCGGGCAGCGCCCAGGCGCAACCGGTCGTCGGCGTGCCGCACGACTGGCAGATGGATTTTCCGCCGGCCTTTACGCCGCTGATGGAGAGGGTCGAAGCGCTGCACGACCTCCTGCTGGTGATCATCTCGCTGATTTGCCTCTTTGTGGCGGCGCTCCTCATCTATGCGGTGTTTCGCTTCCACGCGTCGCGCAATCCCGTGCCGACGACGACCACGCACAACACCTTCATCGAGATCGCCTGGACCGTCCTGCCCATCCTGATCCTGGTGTTCATCGCCATCCCGTCTTTCCGCCTGCTCTACTACGGCGACAAGGCCAGCGATGCGGCCTTCACCGTCAAGGTCACCGGACACCAGTGGTATTGGAGCTACGACTATCCCGACCAGGGCAACTTCTCGGTCGACAGCCACATTCTGAGCGAGGCCGACAGGGTCAAGCAGAAACCCGAGATTCCGCGCCTGCTCGCGGTCGACGAGGAGATGGTGATCCCCAAGGGCACGACCATCCGCATCATCGGCACCGCGGCCGATTCCATGCATGGCTGGACGGTGTGGGGCTTCGGCATCAAGAAGACCGTCATTCCCGGCCGCCTCAACGAGGGCTGGATCAACGTCCCCAACGAGGGCTTCTACTTCGGCCAGTGCTCGCAGATCTGCGGCAACAACCACAGCTTCATGCCGATCGCGGTGCGCGTGGTCTCCAAGCCCGAATTCGACAAGTGGGTCGAGCAGAAGAAGAAGTCGGCCGGGCTCGTCCCCGCGACCGACGTCGCTTCCGCCGCCCCTCCCGCCAACCGCTAAGCGCTTCTCAGCAGGAGAGACAAAATGGCCACCGCGCACGGCGCCGCTCACGACCATAGCCCTCAGTCCCATGGGCACGACGACCACGATCACCATACGCCAACCGGCTGGCGTCGCTATCTCTACAGCACGAACCACAAGGACATCGGCACGATGTACCTGGTGTTCGCCATCTTCGCCGCCATGATCGGCGCCACCTTCTCCGTGATCATACGGCTCGAGCTGCTGCATCCCGGCGTTCAGTATTTCAACGCTGCGGACGGCACCCCCGACGGCCATCTGTGGAACACCATCGTCACCGCGCACGGCCTGACCATGGTGTTCTTCGTCGTCATGCCGGCGCTGATCGGCGGGTTCGGCAACTGGTTCGTGCCGCTGATGATCGGCGCGCCCGACATGGCTTTCCCGCGCATGAACAACATCAGCTTCTGGCTGCTGCCGCCGGCCTTCCTGCTGCTGCTGCTGTCGGCCGTCATCGGTGGCGGCGTCGGCACCGGCTGGACGATCTACCCGCCGCTCACCATCCAGCAGGGCGCGGGCATGGACCTCGCCATCTTCTCGCTGCACCTCGCGGGCGCTTCTTCGATCCTGGGCGCCATCAACTTCATCACCACCATCTTCAACATGCGCGCGCCGGGCATGACCTTGCACCGC
>JABCYT010000162.1 GCA_013290035.1 Alphaproteobacteria bacterium | reverse complement strand
AGCTGACGCTGAGGAGCGTCGACGTCCGCGCCGTCCTGCTGCCGCTCAAGCGGCCGGTGGTCTCCAAAGTCGGGCTGTTCGATCAGTGGCCCATGGCGCTGATCGATCTCTACACCCATGAGGGCATCGTCGGCCGGAGCTACCTCGAGCCCTATCTGAAGCAATCGATAAAGTACATCGTCCCCGCGATCCGCGACCTCGCGGAGGCGGCGAGAGACAAGCCGATCGCGCCGTTTGACGCCTTCCGCGCCGGCCGCGCCTCGCTCGGCCTGGTCGGCCTCGAAGGCATATCGCTGATCGCGGTTGCCGGCCTCGACATGGCGGTGTGGGATGCGCTGGCCAAGGCGGCCGACCTGCCGCTCGTCCGTCTGCTCGGCGGATCGCCCGCCCCGGTGCAGGCTTACAACAGCAACGGCCTGTGGCTAATCGCGCTCGACAAGCTGGGACGGGAAGCAGCCGACCTCGTGGCCGAGGGCGGCTTCAAAGGGCTGAAGCTCCGTCTCGGGCGCGAGCGCCTGGCCGACGACATCGAGGCGATCCGCGTCGTGCGCGAGGCGGTCGGTGCGGACGTCAAGCTGATGGTGGATTTCAATCAGGGCCTCAGCCTGGGCGACGCGCTGCATCGCTGCCACGCCCTCGACGACCAAGGTCTCTACTGGCTCGAGGAGCCGATTACCTACGACAATATCGCCGGCTACAGCCAGCTGACGCGCGCGCTCAAGACGCCCATCCAACTCGGCGAGAACTTCTACGGCCCGCGCGCGCTCTTCCAGGCGGTCGAGGCCGGCGCTGGCAAATACATGATGCCGGACCTTATGCGGATCGGCGGCGTGACGGGCTGGCTGCGCGCCGCCGCCATCGCCGGTGCGGCCGGCATCGAGATGTCGACCCACCTCTACCCGGAAATCTCGGCACATCTCATGCGGGTCACCGAAACGGCGCACTGGCTCGAGTGGCAGGACTGGGCGGATCCCATCCTGGCCGAGCCGTTCAAGCTCGAGGCCGGCCATCTCATCATTCCCGATCGGCCCGGCAGCGGAATCGCCTGGAACGAAGAAGCGATCAAGCGCCATCGGTTCGACGCCTGACCGTGGACCGCCCAACCATGGCGTGAAGCGGCGACAATGTGGCGACCGCGGGGCAGCGTCCCCCATTCTCCAGGTAACCTCGGCGGCAACTTTGGCGTTTATCCTGCACCAAGCCAAAGGAGACATAGCATGAAGAAATTGCACATCGGCGCCATCCTGCTGGGCGGCCTCGTCGCGGCGCCGTTGCAGGCACCGATGGCCCAGTCGACAGAGGTGGCCTTCGCCAGCGATCCGCGGCCGGGCTACGTGGTCTTCTTCGACAAGGGCACGAGCCATCTCTCGCGCGTTGCCGACGAAACGATTCGCCGGGCGGCCGTCGATGCGGACAAGTCCGCCGGCCTCGTGCGCGTGGTCGGTCGCGCCGACTATGCGGCCGCGGTGAAGGACGAGTTGGTGCGCAACGGCGTTCCGTCCCGTTCGATCGTCGTCGTGCCGAAGACTGGCAACCCGCTTCCCACGATCGCCGACGGCGTAAGCGAGCCGGCCAATCGAAGCGTGGAGATCAAATACTAAAAGAGATGCCGTTCAAAGCGAAGCGAGGGATCTGCCCTCGCTTCGCTCGGCCACGAATTCTTAGCGCGTGGTGTAGACAGTCGTCGTCGCCGGAGCCGGCGGGGTATAAACGACAGAACCGGCGGGCGCCGGCGTCGCCACCACCGCTGCGGCGCCAGGCGCAGGCTGTTGGACGGTCCTCTGCTCCTTGTATTCGCAGGCCGTCACGGAGGCCACGGGAGGCCACGACGGCCAGGGCGACAATCACAGGAAAGTACTTCATCTCGTTAACTCCTGGTCAATTGCCCTCGCAGGCAACGGCCGCGCACCGGAGCGGTTGCGCCGCCTAGCGTTCGATCGCGCGGGCGAGATAACGGACCGTCTTGCTGCCCTCATGGATCGTGGCTTGGCCCACTTCGGCAAAGCCTTGCGCGGCGTGAAAGGCGTCCGAAGCCAGGTTCGGCGGATCGCGGTTGAATTCACAGACGACGATGTCGTGTCCGGCCTGGCCGGCGCGGTCGAACAGATCGGCGTACAGCAGGCCGGCATAGCCCCGCCCTCGCGCCCGAGGCGCCACGACGACCCGATCGACATAGACGAACCGTCGCTAGATAGACGAACCGTCGCTAGCGTTGGCGAAACCACAGGTAATTCGGGCTGTCGTACGCGGCGCTCTCGTCGAAGGCCAGCAGAAAACCGTCGACTTCGCCGATCCGGCGGGCGTAGAAAGCCTGCCGAAGCAAGAGCGTCAGCCGGTCGCGATCAAGCCAAGTTAGCTCCGTGGCGTGCGCGTTGTTGAGCGCCAGCACCGCGGGCTCGACCGTCGAGCAGACCGGCAGCAGCGCCCCTTCAAGCATCGCCACAGCTTCCCCGGGCTCGCGGGGTCACGTCAATCTAGAAGCGCGCCGCCAGGATCTTGGGGGACAACGACGCCCTGCTGTCCGGGACCTGATCCGGATCTCGGGCGACCGCATTGGGGCCGCCGGCGAGTTCTCCCGGATTGTCGACGGCCGAATTCGGACCGGCCGCCAAGCGGCCGGGACGATGGAAGGCCGAGCTCGCGCCGCCAAAGATCTGCGGCGGCTGGTTCGGGACGGACTCGGCGCCGATGCCCCGCCAGGCCTCGCAGGCAATTTGCGTGACGTCGTCGGTGTCGCCGAAGCATCTGTCTCGTGCGACTATCACGGTCAGGCACTTCTGCAGTTCGTCCATTGTGACCTGCCCGCCGATGCAAACGACCATGCCACGCGGCTGCAGGCCGGTGGCCACGGCGCAGTTCGCGAAGACCGTTTGCTCGGGCGTGAGCTCGTGCCCGCCGGCGCAGAGCGTTGCTCCCCAGAAGTTCTGCGGATTGACGGCGACGCACGCCGCCAACCGCTGGCCTTCCGGCGGCAGCATGGGCAGGCCGACGCAGCCCGTGATGGCGCGCGCGTCTCCGCTATGGCGCTGCGCGCACTTCGCGACCTGCAGCCCAAAAGGCGAGAGCTGCATCCCGCCCATGCAGAAAGCGGCGCCGCCCAGCCCCTTGTTCGCGGCAATGCATTGGGCGACGCGCCGCTGATCGTCGGACATCATGTTGACGACCCAGCATTTGGTGAACTCGTCGAGGTCGCGATCCGCGCCTTCATCGATGCAGATTGCCGCCGCAGCCGTCGGATCGGAGCTCGCGAGCGAACGGCCGCTTGCCACCACGCTCACGATGCCGGCGATCAGCGCTGCAAAGGACAACGTCAATACACGATTTTTGCACATGAGGGCCCCCCCTCGTTAGCGAGATCGGGGTCTAGCCCGGACGCGGCCGCCTCAATGTGGCAATTGCCACACTGCCGGAAGAGGTCGCCAACGCGTTGCCGCAGCGTGTCGGCCTTGCCACACCCGCCTGCCTTGATCGCAAGCCATTGCAGCGGCAAGAGTGTGAGCACAAAAAGGTCAGAGGGCGATCATGGACACAGGCACTGCGCGACTATTCGCACAATACCGGGCATGGGCTGACGAGCTTACCTACGCCGCCGTTGCCGCGTTGCCGCCCGGCAAGGCGACCAAGGAGCGGCCGACCTTGTTCAAGAACATGCTCGGCACCTTGAATCACAACTACCTGATCGACCGCGTGTGGCAGGCGCACCTCGAGGGACGCGATCATGGTTTCACCGCGCGCAATTTGGTCCTGCACGCCGACCTCGCCGAACTCTGGGCGGCACAGCAGGCGATCACGGGCTGGTATATCGACTGGGCGGCGGCCCAGTCGGAGGCAACACTCGAGGAGCAAGTTCGCTTCCGGTTCATCGGCGGCGAGGAAAGCACGATGCGCCGTGGCGCCATCCTGCTGCATGTCGTCAACCATGCGACCTATCATCGTGGCTGGATCGCCGAGATGTTCTTTCAGGTGCCGGCCCAGAACCCGGCTACCGATCTGCCCGTCTTCTTGAACGATCCCGCTCGTCGCTAGGTCACGCGCTGTGCTCGCCGTCGACGATCTCGGCTGCCGCGAGCTGCCCTGAGTTGATGGAGCCCGTTCAGCACCATCCGTCCGACGTACCGGGCCGAGCCCGGCGGAGCGTCTTGGTTTCGCCCATCAGCGCGAACCCGTCATAGACGTGGGCGACGAGCTGATCGGGGGACGTGTACTCAGTCACGACATTGTAGGTCTTGCCGCTTTCCGGATTGTAGAAATGGCCGCCTTCCCAACGATCGCGACCGGTGGGACGCAAATCCCAAATCAGGGTAAGACCGCACAATGCGCGCTGCCGTAACGCAGGATCAGGGTTGTTCTTGTCATGCTTAGGCTCACCTCGCACATCGCGCGGCTCATCCAGCCAGCGCAGCCGGCCGCACATCAGGCCGTTGCAGTCGTAGATCTGCAAGGCGGCCTTGCCATCGACCATCCATACGCCCTGTGGGACGGCGGCCGAGGCCATGCCGCCCGGCCCTACGAAGGCGAGTATAGTGGCCAACAACAAGATGGCGCGCTTTACGCAGGGAACCACATCCATGACTCCTCTCCGCGGAACATCAAAACATCTTCCCGGTGAACGTTCGCTGCGCTCGAAACGTTGCTCCGCAGAGCCGGTTCCGCGCCGTTCCGCTAAACGACCTCGGCCGGCGCAAGGCTGCAGGGGTGGTCTGGATCGCCGGTCTCGATCTGCAGCGTCACGTGGCCGACGCCGAAGCGCTCCTGCAAGTCGTGCCGCGCGCGGGCCAGCAGGCCGTCGTCGAGCGTGGCGCCGGGGCGCACCAAGTGGACCGTCATCGCGACTTCGGTCGTGCTCATCGCCCAAATGTGCAGGTCGTGCACGTCGGTGACGCCCGGCAGCCCGGCAAGATAGCGATCAACCTCGCGATGATCGACGTGCGCCGGCACGGCATCGAGCGCCAGAGTGAGCGAGTCCCGGAGCAGCGACCAGGTTCCGACCGTTATGACCACGGCGATAACCAGGCTGACAGCCGGATCGAGCCAGAGCCAGCCGGTCGCCATGATGGCGAGTGCGGCGATCACGACCCCGAGCGAGACCACGGCATCGGCGGCCATATGCAGGAAGGCCCCTTTGATGTTGAGGTCGGACTTGCGGCCCGACATGAAGAGCAGCGCGGTCGCGCCATTGATGGCGATGCCGACCAATGCCACCCAGATGACCGTTATCTCCGCCACCGGTTCCGGCTTGCCGAGGCGTTGCACCGCTTCCCAGACGATGGCGCCGACGGCCAGCAGCAGCAGCCCCGCATTCGCCAGTGAAACCAAGATCGAGCTGCGCTTCAGCCCGTAGGTATAGCGTGCCGTCGGGCGGCGCCGAACCAGCGTCGCCGCGCCCCACGCCATCACCAGACCCAAAACGTCGCCCAGATTGTGACCGGCGTCGGCCAATAGGGCGAGCGAGTTGGCGGCGATGCCATATGCCGCCTCGACGACGACGAAGCCGACATTGAGGGCGATCCCGATCGCAAAAGCGCGGTCGTAGTTCGTCGGACCGTGGCTGTGGGCGTGACCATGGCCATGGCTGTGGCCAGGCGCGTGGTCGCGGTGCTCATGAGCAGGCATGTCCGAAACCTATCGACGCCCGGCGCCGTACACTATTTCAAGCAGCGTATGGCCTCGCGCGATCCGCACACGCATTGCAGCCCTTCGCGCGGCGCCTAGGGGCGCTGCCGGCCCGATGTTACGCTGCCGGCAATAAAAACGGAGGAAACAACGAGATGCCTACCCTTAGCCCCGAGCAACAGCTCGAGGCGGCGACGATGCGCCGCGTGTCATGGCGCCTGATGCCGTTCCTGCTGACCGCCTACCTGATCGCTTATATCGACCGCGTGAACGTGGGCTTCGCAGCGCTGCAGATGAACAAGGCGGTCGGCCTCGACCCCAAGACCTACGGCCTGGGCGCCGGGATCTTCTTCATCGGCTATTTCATCTTCGAAGTGCCGAGCAACCTCGCCCTGCAGCGCTTCGGCGCGCGCACCTGGATCGCGCGCATCATGATCAGCTGGGGCCTCGTCTCGGCGGCCTTCGCCCTGATCGGCGGGCCGACCTCGTTCCTGGTGTTGCGCTTCCTGCTGGGCGTTGCCGAAGCCGGCTTCTTCCCCGGCGTGATCCTCTACTTCACCTATTGGTATCCGGCGCGCTACCGCGCCACCATCGTCGGCATCTTCATGGTGGCGATCCCGGTGGCCGGCCTGGTCGGCTCGCCGATCTCCGGCGCCATCCTCTATATGGACGGCGTCCTCGGGCTGGGCGGCTGGCAGTGGATCTTCCTGCTCGAAGCAGCGCCCGCCCTGCTGCTGGGCATCGCCGCCTTCGCCTGGCTGACTGACCAGCCCGAGCATGCGAGGTGGCTCGCGCCGGAGCAACGCCAATGGCTGTCGGCCAAGCTCGCCGGCGAACGCCAGCGTGCGCCGCGCATCAGCCACGAATCTGTGTGGCGGGTGATCTCCAACAAGTACGTGCTGATCCTGGCGCTGGTCTATGCCGGCGCGTCGGGTGCCTCGACGTCGCTGGCGCTCTGGGTGCCGCAGCTCGTGAAGTCGTTCGGCCTCACCAACTGGCAGACCGGCCTGGTGACGGCGGTGCCGTTCGGCGTCGCCGCGATCTGGATGATCCTGTGGGGCCAGAGCTCCGACAAGAGCGGCGAGCGAGTGTGGCACAACGCCCTGCCGCTGGGCTGGATGGCGCTCGCCATGGTGGCAACCTTCTTCGCCATCCATAGCTTGTGGGCCATGGTCCCGCTGCTGGCGCTGATCGCCGCTGGCACCTACGCCAGCAAAGGTCCGTTCTGGGCACTGTGCTCGGAATGGCTGGGTGCGGCATCGGCGGCGGCCGGCCTGGCGCAGATCAACGCGCTCGGCAATCTGTCCAGCTTCTTCTTCAACTACCTGATCGGCTGGATCCAGGCCGAGACCGGCAGCTTCCCGCTGGCGCTGATGCCGATCGCCCTCACGGCCGCCATCGGCACGGCCTGCGTGCTGGTGATCGGCCATCGCCATCCGCGCACGGCTGCGTAAGTTCCCGTAGCGTGAGCTAGCTCGGCGGCTCGGAGATCGAGAACAGGTCGCGTTCTCCGAGCTCGGCGGTGCGCCGGCGCTCCAGCTCCTGGTTGTAGCGCCTGAGCGCATATTGCTCGGTGAGATAGCCCACCACCCCGCG
>JABCYT010000161.1 GCA_013290035.1 Alphaproteobacteria bacterium | reverse complement strand
TGGTACAGGCGCCGGCGGCGTCGGGGGGATGGGCGGCGGGGGCGGCGGGACCTCCTGTTCCATCGTGATCTCGATGGGATCCGGGCCATTGTCGACCTGATGCAGCGGAGAGGCCCACCAGAGGGCCAGCGCGACCAAGGCGTGCAACAGCGTCGCCAGCGCCACGCCGGAGCGCGACATATGGTCGAAACGCGAGTAGGTAAGACTTAAGTCGTGGGCCACGGTGACCCCGTTCTACGATCCGGCCGCCGCGGCCGCTAGTTGATCGGCTCGGATTTATAGACGCCCCACATGCCGGTGCGCTCGATCCAGCCGCTGATCCCCGAAACCTTTACCCGGCACCAATCGCCGGCGCAGGAGCGGATTTCGCCCATGACCTCAGGCTCCAATTTGGCCACCACTTCGGCCGAGGTCGCCGGCGTCTTATGCAGGCTGGCCGGTTTTGACGGGATAATAAAGCTGCGCTTGCCGGTCAACAGGCTCTGGTGAACCCAGCCGCTGGCCCCCTGCCAGTCGCGGATTTTGCGCCAATTCTCGTATTCCGCGACGATTTCGACCGGCATGGCCTTGCGTTTGAACACCCAGTCGACGGGGTAGCGCGCGCCCGGCCCCGTCCGGACATTGACCTCGTCCGAGCGGAGCGAGGCGAAGCGCGGAATGGGCAACCCGGACCCTTTGCGCTGAGGAGCCACCGACTTGTCGGCGGCGTGCGCGCTGCCTCCGACAAAGGCCAACGCCGGCAGGCAAAGAGCCGCCAAAGTGGCAAAGGTGACCCAAAGCGAGAGGGACGGTCGGATTCCCATCGCGATCTATATACCTCAAATCTTCAGGTTGATCGACAAGTACTTGAAAAAGCGCGATTTTCCGCCGCGCAAACTATCGAGGAGCGTTGCTGGACAGACCGCTTGGGTAATTGGTAATCGGACTCATCCTCGACGCGCCAGCCGGTCCCGATCACACATGCCGTCCAGTTCAAAGAAAAAGCCGCTGGTGATCGTCACCCGGAAGCTGCCCGACGCGATCGAAACGCGGCTTATGGAACTGTTCGACACAAGGCTGAACGCCCTCGACAGGCCGCTGAGCCCGGCAGAACTCGTCGAGGCCATGAAAGCGGCCGACGTGTTGGTGCCCACCGTGACCGACCGTATCGACAGCCGCGTGCTGTCGCAGGCCGGGCCGCGGCTGAAGCTGATCGCCTCGTTCGGCACCGGCGTCGACCACATCGATCTCGACACGGCCCGCCAGCGCGGCATCACTGTTACCAATACGCCGGGCGTGCTGACCGAGGACACCGCCGACATGTCGATGGCGCTGGTGCTGGCGACGGCGCGGCGCATGGGCGAGGGCGAACGCGTCGTGCGCGCGGGCAAGTGGACCGGCTGGAGTCCGACCGCGATGCTGGGCGCGCGCCTCCTCGGCAAGCGCATGGGCATCGTCGGCATGGGGCGGATCGGCCAGGCGTTGGCGCGTCGCGCGCGCGGCTTTGGCCTCGCCATCCATTATCACAACCGCAAGCGCGTCCATGCCGAGATCGAGCGCGAGCTCGAGGCGACCTACTGGGAAAGCCTCGACCAGCTGTTGGCGCGCATGGACATCGTGTCGGTGAATTGCCCGCACACGCCCGCGACCTTCCATCTCCTGTCGGCTCGCCGTCTCAAGCTGATGAAGCCCTCGGCCATCATCGTCAACACGGCGCGCGGCGAGGTGATCGACGAGAATGCGATGGTGCGCATGCTGAAGGCGGGCGAGCTCGCCGGCGCGGGTCTCGACGTCTACGAGCACGAGCCGCAGGTCAACCCCAAGCTGCTTGAGCTCGACAGCGTCGTACTGCTGCCGCACATGGGCTCGGCCACGCTCGAGGGCCGCATCGAGATGGGTGAGAAGGTCCTGATCAACATCAAGACCTTCGCCGACGGCCATAAACCGCCGGACCGTGTGCTGGCGACGATGTTTTAGGCGCGTTCACACGCGCCTCGCAGTAAAGACAAGAACCGCTAAAGATCCCCCTCGACCATCTCGCGGCTGCGGTTGTCGATCAGCACGTCACGCGTTGAACGCCCGACCTGGGCGCCGATCAGGATGGTGAGCGACGTCCAGTACATCCAGATCATGATGGCGGCGAAACCGGCGGTGGCACCGAACGCTGAAGTAAGCTGCGTTGCTTCGAAGTAGAACACCAGGGCGCGATTGCCCGCGGCGAACAGCAACCCGTTCACCAGACCGCCGATCAACGCGTATCTCCACGGCACGCCGCCGGTCGGCAGCCATTTGTAGATCAGGGTGAAGAACGCCGAGAGCAGTCCGTAATGCACGGACACCGACATCGCCGGCCCAATCCATTCGCCGAGGATCGGGAAGGCCTCCAGCGCGCCGGCATAGGCCGAGATCAGCACGCTCGCCAGGATGACGGCGATCAGCAGCAAACCCAGCACGACCATCAAGGCCAGGGCCAGAAGCCGCGATTTCAGGCCGGCCAGTACGGGATGCAGGCTGCGGGTCTTGCGATCCCGCCAGATCGCGTCGATGCCGTCATCGAGTTCGACGAAGACGCGCGTGCCGGTATAGAGCAGCACGGCGGCGCCGATCAGGGCGGCAATGCCGCCGCCCCTGAAGAGATCCTGCGAGGCAAAGCGCTGAATGCCCTTCAGTTGCTCGGGCGCCACGACCGTCTCCAGCGCCTTGAAAATCGCTTCCTGCGCCATCAGCTTGCCGACGAACGGCTCGGCGACGGCGATGCTGAAGATCATGATCGGGCCGATCGCGAACATCGTGTAGAACGCCATCGCCGCGGCCGAAGTCGACAGCCGGTTGCTGAAGTAGCCGTTGCCGGCGGAGATGGCGATGCGCCAGAGCGTGGGGATCATGATCAACGCAGATGGGCGATGGCGTTGGAATAATACGCGAGCAGCGGCCGGTCGGTTGCCGTTGCCGCAAACAAGCCGTCGCTTTCCTCGACCAGGTGACGCAACGCCAGCATGCGCAGGCCGACATGGAAGGCATAGTCGCGGTCGCCGCGCGGCAGGTAGAGCTTGGCGCCCCGCTTCTCGAAGTGCGCCACCAGGTCGGAGGCGCGCCCCTTGAGCTCCAGCTCGTCGAGCGGCCGGTCGGCTTCCAGCAGCACCGTGGCGATCAGCGACACCGGCAGCACGGGGATGAGCCGGGCGATTTCCGCCATCACGTCGCGCGCCAGGCGCCCGACGATCTCGAACCGCTGGTCCTTGTCGAGGCCGCGCAGGTCGCCGCCCGTCGGCCCGGCATGGTTGGCCAGCCAGTCGCGTGCCGAGATCAGGCCGCCGAAATTGACGCAGGCATAGCCGAAGCGGAACCAGCGGCCGCGCAGCATCAGGCCGAGTTGGCCCAGCCAGAAGCCGAACGCCGTGCGCACCGCGAACCAGGCGCTGCGCCGCGCCGTCTCGCGCTCCAGCGAGCGCAGCAGCGTGCGATCCTCCAGCACGCGGTCGTAGTTGAGCGCCACCGGCACGAAGACGATGTCGTGCGTTCCCTTGGGATCGAACGATTTCAGCATGTAGTCGAACAGGCCGAGCTTGGGTTCGCGCAGCCGGCCGTCGCGCGACAGGCCGCCTTCGGGATACATCGCCTGGGCGACGCCGGCCTCGGTCGCCATGTGGACGTAGCGCTCCAGCACGCGACGGTAGATCGGGCTGTTGGAGTTGCGGCGCACGAAATAGGCGCCCATCGAGCGGATGAGCTGCTGCAGTGGCCAGATGCGCGCCCACTCGCCGACGGCGTAGGAGAGCGCCGCGCGCTCGGCGGCCAGGAAGGCGACCAGCACGTAGTCCATGTTGCTGCGGTGGTTCATGACGAAGACCACGGCGGTATTCGGCGGCACGCCGGCCAAGGTGCGCTCGTCGGCGAAGCCCAGTCGCACGCGATAAAGGAAACGCGCGACGGCACGGGCGATCGAGTAGCCGACCCTGAAGTAGATATAGGCATTGAAGGTCGGCACGATCTCGCGCGCATAGCGGCGGACCTCGACCATCGCCACTTCGCGCGGCACGTTGGCGGCGCGGGCATGGTCGTTGGCGGCGGCGACCACCTGCGGGTCGTAAACCAGGCGGTCGATCAGCACCTGGCGCTTGGTGAGCTGGAACGGCTTGATCTCGACGGCGAGCTTCTGGTTGACCCGGTCGATCAGCCGGTTCAGCCGCCGCCGCACGAACCAGCGGCCACTCGGGATCAGCAGCCGGTCGAGCAACGACCACAGCGCGAAAACGACGATCGTCGCGAACAGCCAGAGCGGAACGGTGACCGGCTCGCCCATCGCCCCTACCGGCTGTTCTGCGCGCCTTCAGTATTGCCTGAGATTGAAGCCTGTGATGACGAGCATGATCGAGGTCACCGACAGGACCAGCGTCGTGCCGGTGGCCCCCAGGAAGCGGCCTTGCGGAATGACACCGAGCATGCCGCCGGCGTGCAGCACGCGCGCGAGAAGGAACAAGGCCGACAGGGCCGCCGTGGTCCAGAAGCCGTAGAAGTCGCTCGCCATGTAGATCAGCAGGAGGCAGAGCGGGGCGAACTCGATCAGATTCGCGTGCGCGCGGATGGCCGCGATCATCTCGGGGTCGCCTCCGTCGCCCAAGTTGATCTTCTTGCGTCCGCGCATGATGCCGACATTCACCGTCAGGGCGGCGGCCAGCAGCCCGAGCAAGCCTGCACAAACGAAAAAGACAGGCATCAGACGACCTCCCCTCGATTTGGCGGCATTGTATGGCCATATTGGCTCCCGGCGAAACCAAGTGGAGGCGCACCGTGTGGCAGATTCTGCGCAAGAAGACCGAGATGCCCACCGCCGACCGGGCCTTGCCGGGCCGGGACGCGCCCGGCTTCAGCGTACCGGCCAAGCACTTCGTCAACGGCAACCGCATCCAGCCGCCGTTCCCGGCCGGGCTGGAGAAGGCGATGTTCGGGATGGGCTGCTTCTGGGGCGCCGAGCGCAAGTTCTGGGAAGCGCCCGGCGTCTATGCGACGGCCGTGGGCTACGCCGCCGGACTGACGCCCAACCCGACCTACCAGGAAGTCTGCTCGGGTCGCACCGGCCACAACGAGGTGGTCATGGTGTGGTTCGATCCGACCAAGACCTCGTACGAAGCGCTGCTGCGGGTGTTCTGGGAGAATCACGATCCGACCCAGGGCATGCGTCAGGGCAACGACGTGGGCACCCAGTACCGTTCCGGCGTCTACACCTTCTCGGCCGCCCACAAGGCAAAGGCCGAGGCCTCGCGCGCCGTCTTCCAGCGCGAGCTGGCGAAGAACCGCATGGGCGCGATCACGACGGAGATCCTGGACGCCCCGGCGTTCTATTATGCCGAGGACTATCACCAGCAGTACCTCGCCAAGAATCCCGGCGGCTATTGCGGGCTGGGCGGCACCGGCGTCCGCTGCCCGATTGGGTTAGGGGTCGCGGCGGAGTAGTGTCTTACTGGACCGCGGGCCTCCAGGCCCGCATTCATGAGCGGGCCTGGAGGCCCGCGGTCCGGCAAGATTAGACCGTCGGGGCGACGGTCTCGTATCCGAACTGCTTGTCGAGGGCGGCGAGTTCTCGGCGGAAGGCTATCCTGAGCGCACTCTTATCGCTCTCGTCGAGCCACGAACCTTCGACCGAGTTCAGGCTGAACTTGCGGGCCATGTCGGGCCCCCATCCGATCGACTCGAACAGCGTCATGAAGCCGTGGCCGAGGTTGGTCTCGAACATCGCCGGATCGTCGGTGTTGATCGTGACGTTCAGGCCGCCTTCGACCATGCGCCGGATACGCTGCGGCCGGTGCGGTCGGTTGTGCACCAGGCTGGTCCAGGCGCAGGGCGTGAAATACAGGCCGTCGCGTCGCGCCTCGGCCATCACGAAGTCGGACGCCAGCATGTTGTAGCCATGATCGATGCGATCGCATTGGAGGACGTCGCGGCAGATCAGGTAGTTGGTTGGCGGCGCCTCGGCGAGAGTTTGGTTGTCTTCGCAGCAGTGGGCGGTACGGTGCAGCCCGGCGCGCCTGGCCAGCGCATAGGCCTCGGCGAAGGTCGCCGGCGGTCCGGCGCGCTCGGCGCCGTCCAGCCCGATGCCGACCACGTGGTCGCGGCGATGCGCGATCGCCGTTTCGACGATCTCGACCGCCTGAGCGGGCGTGTTGGTCGAACGGTCGATGCAGCAGATCAGCAGGCTCGAAACGCCAAACCTCTTTTGCGCCGCCCCGATGCCCTCGATCATGCCGTCGACCATCGACGGGTAGTCGATGCCGTTGGCGTAGAAATAGTCGGGATTGAAGAAGAACTCGACGTGCTTGAGGTTGCCGTCGCGCACGGCATCCTCGACATATTCGTAGACCGCGCGCGAGAAATCCCCGGGCGTGCGCAGGACGAGGGCGGTGAGCCGCAGCACGTCGAGAAAGCCGTAGAAATCGGGCCATTGATAGAGCTTGTCGGCGGGGCGCGGCAAAGCGAGGCCGGCCCGTTGGGCCAGCTCGGCCACCGTCGTGGCGCGTAGCGTGCCCGCCAGGTGGCAATGCAGCTCCGCCTTGGGAATGCGCCGGAGATACTCTTCGGCAACCGCCTGCGCCATCGTCGGCCCCTACTTCTTGTCGATGTTGTAGAGCAGCATCACCGGCGATTTCAGCACGCCCTGCAGATTGTCGCGCCACGCCGAGGGCGCCGTGAACTGCGCCAGCGGCAGGTACAGCACCTGCTCGTAGGCGCGCGCCTGGATCTCGGCGGCGATGGCCTTGCGCGTGGCGACATCCGGCGTGGCGGCGAATTTCAGCCGCAGTTCCTCGGTCTTGGGATCGGTCGGCCAACCCCAGGCCGAGGCCGGGGCGCCCATGGCCACCAGGAACGGGTTGCTGAGCGGATTGCCCTGGTCAGGCACGGTGTTGGTCGTGTGGGCGATGTTCCAGCCGCCTTCGCTCACCGGTTTGGTGTTGAGGCGGCGCGTGGCGAAGGTCTGGAAATCCATGGCCTGCATCTCGACCTGGAATCCGAGATCGACGAGAAGCTGGCGGGTCACGTTGCCAAGGGCTGCGATGCCCGGCGCGTTGGCCACGTGCAGCATCACGATCGGCTTGGACATGTCGATGCCGGATTCCTTCAGCATCGCCTTGGCGGCGGCCAGGTCGTGCACGGGAATGCCTTGCGTGCTTTCGTACGGCATGCCGCAGCCGAAGATGGCGGCGCAGTCCGTGGCGAAGCTCGGATCGCCCGCCACCACCGCGG
>JABCYT010000160.1 GCA_013290035.1 Alphaproteobacteria bacterium | reverse complement strand
TATGTTGTATCGCTCGACGGACCGCCTCTGTCGTTGTGGCGCAGCCGTGGAGAACCTGGCCCATAGCGCATCCTTCCATTCCCTGGAAAACAATGCACCATCAAACCCCGGGATCAAACACCTAGGGAAAGGGAGAATCATGTCCGCCACTGACGGCACGCGCCGCGAGCTGCCCGCTCGCCCCTCCAAGGAACATCTTCGCAAGCAGGCCAAGCGCCTGGCCGATCGGCAATCGTTGGGCCTTGCCCAGGCGCAACGGAAAATCGCCGCCGGCTACGGCTTTGCCACCTGGGCCGATCTGATGCACCGCGTCGACAGCGCTCGCGGCGGCGAGACGGCGGCGCCTCTATCGCCGCTCGCCGCCGCAGCGCGCGCCGGCGACCTGGCGGCGGTTCGGCGCTTTTTGCGCGACGGCCACGCCATCGAAGGCGACCGCGGCGACCGCGGCACGCCCCTGTGGCACGCCTGCACGAGCGATGCGCCGGCCGAGGCGCGAATCGCGATCGCCGAGGCGCTGCTGGCGGCCGGTGCCCAGATCCGCAACGACGGTGCCGGCGGAACGGCGCTGCACGCTGCCGCCGCGCGCGGCCCGCTCGCCCTCGTCGAGCTGCTGATCCGCAACGGCGCGCTGGAATGGCAGGGCGACCGCAAGGGTCGTCCGCCGCTCGCCGCGGCGAAAAAGGGCGATGCCGTCGACAAGGCCGCCATCGTCGAGCTGCTCGACCGCCCAGTGATCCGCGATCGCGAGTTCCGCGCCGCCGTGGCGGCGATCCGGCGCGGCGACGTGGGAGCACTGGCGCGCCTTCTCGACGCCGAGCCACGCCTGCTGCGCGAACGCATCGTCGAGCCCGAGTGCTATCGCGAGGCGGCTCGCCCGCAGTATTTCCGCGATCCCAAGCTTTTCTGGTTCATCGCCAACAACCCGACGCTGATGAAGCGGATGCCCGACAACATCGTCGAGGTCGCCGAGGCCATGATCGCGCGGGGCGTCGACAAGGCCGATCTGGACTATGCGCTGGAGCTGGTGATGACGAGCTCGCCGGCGCGCGAACAGGGTCTGCAGATCCCGCTGGTCGAGCTTCTCCTCGGGGCCGGTGCGACGGCCACGACGCAGGCGATCGCCATGACGTTGGGCCACCGCGAGCTCGCGCCGATCCAGGCGCTGCTGCGGATGGGCCATCGGATGACCGCACCGATGGCCGCCGCCCTCGGGCGGACCGACCAGCTGTCAGGGCTGCTGCGCACGGCGCCGGCAGACGAGATCCAGAACGCGCTCGGCATGGCCGTCATCAACGGCCGGACCGATGCAGCGCTTCTCGCGCTCGACGCCGGCGCCGATCCCAACCAGTTCCTGCCGGTCCACACCCATAGCCTGCCGTTGCATCAGGCGGTGCTCGACGAGAATCTGGGCCTGATGGAGCTGTTGGTCGCGCGCGGTGCCCGTACGGACATCGCCGACAAATTGTGGAACGGAACACCCCTCGATTGGACGATTCATCTGGGCAAAGATCGCGCCCGCAGCTGGCTCGAACGGTTGGGTGATCCCCACCGAGAACAATTGCAGGTGGGCTGACGTTTTAGCGGCTTCGGAACGCTTTTTGCTGGTCAGGTCGAACTGGACAGGAGGGACACCAATAATGGCCAAGGAAATTCTGTGCGGCTTCGGTATCGACGTCGATGCGGTGGCGGGTTGGCTGGGCAGCTATGGCGGCGAGGATTCGCCTGACGACATTTCGCGCGGCCTGTTCGCGGGCGAGGTCGGCAGCCCGCGGCTGCTCAGGATGTTCGGGCGTCTGGGCATCAAGACGACCTGGTTCATTCCGGGCCATTCGATCGAGACTTTTCCCAAGGAGATGAAGGCGGTGGCCGATGCCGGCCACGAGATCGGCATCCACGGCTACAGCCACGAAAACCCGATCGCCATGACCCGCGAGCAGGAGACCGAGATTCTCGACAAGTGCATCGATCTGGTGAGCAAGCTTTCGGGCAAGCGGCCGACCGGCTACGTCGCGCCATGGTGGGAGTTCTCAGCCGTGACCAACGAGCTCCTGCTCGAACGCGGCATCAAGTACGACCACTCTCTCATGCACAACGACCACCAGCCCTACTACGTGCGGGTTGGCGATCGCTGGACCAAGATCGACTACGCCAAGAAACCGCGCGAATGGATGGTGCCGCTGCAGCGCGGCCAGGAGACCGACCTGATCGAGATTCCGGCGAGCTGGTATCTCGACGACCTGCCGCCCATGATGTTCATCAAGAAGTCGCCCAACAGCCACGGCTTCGTCAATCCGCGCGACATCGAGGAGATGTGGCGCGACCAGTTCGACTGGGTCTACCGCGAACACGACTACGCGGTGTTTCCCATGACCATCCATCCCGACGTATCGGGCCGGCCGCACGTGCTGATGATGCTGGAGCGGCTCTACCATCACATGATCGGCCATCCCGGCGTGCGCTTCGTCACCATGAACGAGATGGCCGACGATTTCGCCAAGCGTTCACCGAGGAAGAAGTGATGGCCTCCGGCCCGTCATCCCGAGCGAAGCGCCGCAGGCGCGCAGTCGAGGGACCTGTTCTTCTGCAGATGTTGCATGAAGAGGTCCCTCCACTTCGCCTCGCTGCGCTCAGCTCCGGTCGGGATGACGGTTGAGCCATGTGTGCGCTGTGCGGCGTCCTGGGCGGCTCGGGTCACTGGACCGATGCCGCCGCGCGTCCCGGCGTCTTCACGCGCAATGTCGATGGCCTGCAGCGCCGGCGCGAGCGGGCCCATCGCATCGCCTGCGCCAGCCGCGTGCTCAATTACTATGGCCTGACGCTCAGCGATTGGCAGGCGAGCTCCTACGTCCTGTCGACGGCGACGGGCAAGACCGAGATCGTCGACAATCTCACGCACCTCTGGGCCACCGCCGAGAAGCTCCTGGGCCGGTCCTGCGATCCGCTGGATCCCGACCTGATCGTCCGGCTGGAGACGTTCGGTGGCTGAGCCGGTCTTCATCCCGGTCAACCTAATCACGGGCTTCCTGGGCTCGGGCAAAACCACGCTTCTGCAGCGCTTGCTCGGCCATCCAGCGCTTGCCGATACCGCGGTGCTGATCAACGAGTTCGGCGAGGTCGGGCTCGACCACCATCTCCTGGAGCGCATCGACGACACCATGGTGCTGCTGCAGTCGGGCTGCCTTTGCTGCACCATCCGCGGCGAGCTGTCGGCGGCGATCAAGGATCTGCATTCCAAGCGCGGGCGCGGGCAAGTGCCGCGCTTCCGGCGGCTGGTCGTCGAAAGCACCGGCCTGGCCGATCCCTTCCCCATCCTCTCGACGGTGCAGGCCGATCCCGTGCTCAGGCACCATTTCCGCCTGGGCAACGTCATCACCACGGTCGATGCGGTGAACGGCACGGCCCAGCTGGCGCGCCAACCCGAGTGCACCAAGCAGGTGGCCGTCGCCGACCGGCTGGTGCTGACCAAGACCGACCTCGCCCAGGCGGAAGCGACCGACGCCTTGATCGCGCGCCTGCGCCGGCTCAATCCTTCGGCGCCGCTGTCGCGTGCGGCCGAAGCGCCGCTCGATGCCGAGGCTCTGCTGTCACACGATCTGTTCGCGACGGCCGGTCGCAGCGAAGCCGCGCGCCGCTGGTTCGCGGCGGAAGTGACCCCTCGCGACGATGAGGCCGTGCATGACCGCAACCGCCACGACGAGACCATCCATGCCTTCGCGCTCGGCTTCGACGGGCCGCTCGACTGGACGCTGTTTGGCCTGTGGCTGACGATGCTGCTCAACCGTCACGGCGAGAAACTGTTGCGCGTGAAGGGCATCCTGAACGTCGCGGGCTCGTCCGCGCCGGTTGCCGTGCATGGCGTGCAGCACCTCGTCCATCCGCCCGTGCACATGGCGGGGTGGCCCGATGCCGACCGGCGTTCGCGACTGGTCTTCATCGTCGATGGTCTCGATCGCCGCCTGATCGAACGCTCGCTGCAGGCGTTTTTGCGGCAGGATGCGGGCAGCGGCGAACAGGTTCTCAATCAAACGGCCTTGGCGTAGGTCCGGTTACGCGAGGCGCCGTCTGTCGGCGCCCGCTCGGTCTTCAATAGTAGTGGTAACCTCGCCGCCTCGTCGGCAGCCGGGACACGACCGCAATGATGAGGCTCGTCATGGCAAGAGCCTGCAGGCCGGCGCGCGCGAGGTGCGAGTATTCCCAGATGCGCCGGAGCCTTGCCCAGTCGTCGGTCGGCACCGTCCAGTTCGCGGTCGCAACGTTTGCCGGATGAGTATAGGTCCAGAAAAGCACCTGGGCGCCCAGCACGAAGAGGATAGCGAGAACGGTCGGCACCAGCACGCGTCGGTCGCGCCGCACCAGATAAGCCGTCGTCACCAGGGCGATGAGCTGAACGACGACGAGCACCAGCGAGAAGCTGCTCCAGCCGCGATAGACCTGTTGGAGGACGAAGTACTCGTCGCGCGCCAGGTTCATTTTTGTCGGCATTTCGAAGGCGTGCGCCAAAGCGGGGCCGAGCATCACCGCCGACGTCAGGAGGGCGACAAAAAAAGCAACGCTGGAAGCACGTGTAGGCATCGGAAACTGCTGGCTCGGCTCCGCCGGTGACGGCGCGGGAAGTCCTGCTAAGGCGACTCTGTTGCAACGAGATGTCGGCAGGTTGCGGATGCTGCGTCGCTCCGTCAACGCGAAACCTTGCCGCGAAATTCAGCTCGAACACCCCGACCGATACGAATTCACCTGCTGTGTCAGGGTTTCCAGCGCAGGAAATTTGCGATCAACCGCAGCCCGGTCGCCTGACTCTTTTCGGGGTGGAACTGCGTGCCGGCCAGATTGTCGCGGCCGACGGCGGCGGTGATCGGTCCGCCGTAGTCGGTGAGCGCCAGCACCGTCTCGGGGCGTGCGGCCTTCAGCTGGAAGGAATGCACGAAATAGGCATGGTCGCGGGCGGCGATGCCGGCCAGCAGCGGATGCGGCTTGAGATCCACCAGCTCGTTCCAACCCATATGAGGGATCTTGAGATGGGCAGGGCCAGGCTCGATGCGCACGACGTCGCCCTGGATCCAGTCCAGCCCGGCATGGATGCCGTACTCGACGCCACGCGTGGCCATGAGCTGCATGCCGACGCAGATGCCGAGGAAGGGCTTGCCGCGCTCGACCACCGCGCGCTGCAGGGCGTCGACCATGCCCGGCACGCCGTAGAGGCCGGCGCGGCAGTCGGCGAAGGCGCCGACGCCCGGCAGCACGATGCGATCGGCATCGGCGACATCGCGCGGGCTCGACGTCACCAGCACGCGATCATCGACGCCCGCCTCGCGCGCGGCGCGTTCGAAGGCTTTCGCCGCGGAGCGGAGGTTGCCCGATCCGTAATCGACGATGGCGACGGTCATCGGTGGAGAATCACAAGGAGGGCGTTCAGAGAACGCCCTTGGTACTGGGCACCGCCGCCGCCTGGCGCGGGTCGATCTCGACGGCGATCCGGAGCGCGCGCGCGAGGCCCTTGAAGCAGCTCTCGACGATGTGGTGGTTGTTGTCGCCGTAGTGGTTCCAGACGTGCAACGTGAGCCCGCCCAATTGGGCGAAGGCCTGGAACCACTCCTTGAACAGCTCGGTGTCCATGGTGCCGAGCTTGGGCTTGGAGAAGACGACCTTCCAGATCAGGTACGGCCGGTTGGACGCATCGAGCGCCACTTCGGTCAGGGTCTCGTCCATCGGGATGTGGGCCGCGCCATAGCGGCGGATGCCGGCGCGGTCGCCCAGCGCCTTCATCAGGCACTCGCCCAGCACGATGCCGCTGTCCTCGGTGGTGTGGTGATAGTCGATGTGCAGGTCGCCCTCGGCGCGCAGAGTGATGTCGATCAGGCTGTGGCGGCTCAACTGCTCCAGCATGTGATCGAGAAAGCCGATGCCGGTCTTGATGTCGTACTTGCCGGTGCCGTCCAGGTTGATGGCGGCGGCGATGCGCGTCTCCTTGGTGGCGCGCGACACGAACGCCCGCCGCCCACCGCTGCCGGGGGTGGTGAGGAGCTGGCTCACGGCCTTGGGAGAGGCTTTCTTCCTGACGGCCTGGCGGGCCATTCCTGCGGTCCTTTCGCTTGCCGGTTGTTCATACAGGAACGCGGGCCGCACGGTCGAGCGCAACGCGCGTCAGAATGACGCCCAAGAGCACGGCCAGGCCGCCCAGTACGCGGGCCGCCGTCAGCGGATCGCCAAAAAACGCCGCCGAGAGGCCGACGCCCGCCACCGGGATCAGGTACATGTAGACCATGACCCGGCTCACCCCCAGCCGCTCGAGGCCGGCGCTGATGCCCAGGAAGGCCACGCCCACGGGGAAGATCGCGGTGTAGAGCCAGAAGCCCAGCAGACGGTCGTCGAGCCGGGCGAATTCCGACAGCGAATCGAAGGCGAGGGCGATCGGCAACAGCACCAGGGAGCCGACCAGGGTGGTCCAGGCCATCACCCTGAGCGCGCCGAGGCGGAGGTTGTAGGGCGCGCAACGATCGACATAGAGCGCCCAGGCGAAAGCCGACAGCATCCAGATCAGCGTGCCGTCGAGGCTGCCGAACGAGAGCGTGAGCACCGTCAGCGAGTTGTTGACCACCAGCACGACGCCGGCGAAGGCGATGACGATGCCGCTCCAGCCCAGCGCCGGCAGCCGGCGTCCGCCAAGCCAGGCCAGGATGGCCGAGAAGGCCGTCGTCGTGGTCATGACGATCGAACCCAGGGAGGGCGCGCTTCGCACCATGGCGAGGCCCCAGCAGGCCTGGAACAGGCTGACGCCGATCAGCGACAGCAGGATGATGGGCACCCAGTCGCGCCGGGGCAGCGCCAAAGGCCTGCGCATCAGCACCATCATCGCGAACAGGAAAAGGGACGCCACCAGGTAGCGCGAAGCGCCGTAGAGCAGCGGGCTCATGACGGCGAGCACTTCCTTGGCGAAGGGGTAGCTCGACCCCATCAGCATCACCGCGCCGAACATGAGCGCGTCGGCGGTCCAGGTACGGCTGGCTGTAGGCCTCATGATTCTTTTCCTCACCCGTCATACGGGGGAGGGCAGGGAGGGGAGAGCGACACGGACAATCTGCGAAATGATCCGATCTGACATCGGAAAACATCTCGATTGGGGCTTTCCCCCTCCGGCCTTCGGCCACCTCCCCCATATGACGGGGGAGGAAATGGATTGATCATTCCGGCGCCGTCGACGCCTTCTGCACGCCCCAAAAGCCGAACAGCGCGCCGG
>JABCYT010000159.1 GCA_013290035.1 Alphaproteobacteria bacterium | reverse complement strand
CTCCACGCCGAAGCGCGCGAGCAGATCCTGGAAGCCGAAGCCCGCGCTGATGACGCCGATCGAACCCACGATCGAGCTGGCATCGACCACGATCTCGTCGGCCGCGCAGGCGAGCCAGTAGCCGCCCGAGGCGGCGACGTCCTCGACGAAGGCGATCACCTTCAGGCCCTTTTCCTCGGCCAGCAGGCGGATGCGCTGGGCGATCAGCGCCGACTGCGCCGGCGACCCGCCGGGCGAATTGATCGCCAGCGCGACCGCCTTGGCGCCACGCGTATCGAAGGCGCGCTTGAGCAACGGCGAAACCGATTCGACGGACAGGCTGCGGCCGCTCAAAAGGCCGCTCGCGGCGATGACCCCCGACAGGCGGACCACGGGAACGACAGGCCCGCGGCGAAAGCGGTCTTTTATCCAACCCAGCATGGCCGGCACTGTCGCGGCGCCGGCTTCAGAAGGCAAGCGGTGCGGCGTGACGCAGGACCGCCTCGGCCGCGTCGGTGTAACCGCCCTCCGGTCGGTGCAGCACCAGCGGTGGCGTCTCGATCTGCTGCAAGGTGCCGGCCCGGCGGGCACGGATCAGCACCCGCGCCGCGGGCGGCAGACGCTTGAGGGCGACGTCGCCCCAGCCCAGCCGGGCCAGGTGAGTCACGATCTCCTCCAGCCGGTCGCTGCGCTGAATGACGAGCACGGTGCCTGCAGATTTTACCGCTGCAGTCGCCACCGCGAGCCAGCGCGCCAGATCGGCGCTCGATTCGACGGTTGCCAGCGCCTTGCTCGGATCGGGCGAGGGATCGGCGACGGCGGCCGCCAGGTAGGGTGGATTGGTCGCGACGTGGTCGAATTTCCCAAGATCGGACGGCAGCGGCCGGGCGAGATCGTGAATGATCGTTCGCACACGCTCGCTCATGCCGTTGAGGCTGGCGTTGCGTTCGGCCAAATCCACCAGCGCGGGCTGCACTTCAACGCCCACCACGGAACAACCGCGGATGCGCGCGGCAAGGCAGAGGCCGACGGCGCCCACGCCTGCGCCGAGATCGAGGACGCGCTGGCCGGCCGCTGCATCGATGGCGGCAGCCAGCAGCACGGCGTCGACGGCGACGCGGTAGCCGCGACGCGGCTGCAACAACCGCACGCGGCCGCCCAATAGTGCGTCTTCGGTCAGGTCCGGTTCCATGCTACGGATCATGTCACGACATCGTGTCGCAACAATCGGCCTTATCCGCGGGATTATTCTTACAGCATGGCTACCGTCGTCTCCCTCGAAGGCAAGCGCAAGACGCCGAGCCTGGAGCCGCTCTTGTCGCTCTGTGCCGACGACATGACGCAGGTCGATCGCGAGATCCTGGCTCGGATGCGCTCGCCGGTGGCGTTGATCCCAGAGCTTGCCAACCATCTGGTCGGCGCCGGCGGCAAGCGCATGCGGCCGCTGCTGACCGTGGCGGCGGCGCGTCTGTGCGACTACACCGCCACCGACGACCGCCACATCAAGCTCGCGACCTGCGTCGAGTTCATCCATTCCGCCACCCTGCTGCACGACGACGTGGTCGATGTGAGCGCGCTCCGTCGCGGCAAGCCGTCGGCCAACTCGGTGTGGGGCGACAAGGCCTCGGTGCTGGTCGGCGACTTCCTGTTCACCCGCGCCTTCGAGCTGATGGTCGATGTCGGCTCGCTCGACGTCCTGGCCGTGCTGTCGCGCGCCTCCTCGACCATCGCCGAGGGCGAGGTGCTGCAGCTCGTGAGCCAGCGTGACATCAGCACGCCCGAAGCGACCTATCTCGAAGTGATCAAGGCCAAGACTGCCAAATTGTTCGCCGCGGCCGCCGAAGTCGGTGCCATGGTCGCCGGCCGCAATGGTCCCGAGCGGGTGGCGCTGCAAAGCTTCGGCATGAATCTCGGCATCGCCTTCCAGCTCGTCGACGACGCCCTCGACTATGCCGGCCGCGAGGCCCAGCTCGGCAAGACCGTCGGCGACGATTTCCGCGAGGGCAAGATCACCCTGCCGGTGATCCTGGCCTTCCTGCGCGGCCGCACCGTCGAACGCGAATTCTGGAAGCGCACCATCGAGAAGCTCGACCAGCGTGCCGGCGACCTCGAACAGGCCAAGAAACTGATCGACCGCCATGGCGCGCTCGCCGACACGCTGGAGCGCGCCCGCCACTACGGCGCCATGGCGCGCGATGCGCTGGGACTCTTTCCCGACAAGCCGCTCAAGGCCGCCCTGCTCGAGGCGGTCGACTTCGCGATCGACCGCGCGCACTGAGCGCGGCGGCGAAAACCTGCTAATAAGGCGGCATGGCCGCCAAGCACATCCTCGCCATCGACCAGGGCACCACCAGCACCCGGGCCATCGTGTTCGATGCGTCGGGCCACCCTGTGGCGTCGGCGCGGAAGGAGCTGCCGCAGATCTTTCCCAAGCCGGGCTGGGTCGAGCACGATCCCGAGCAGATCTGGTCGGCGACGGTCGAGGTCTGCCGCGAGGCGCTGGCCCGCGCCAAGCTCGACGCCGCGGCGCTGGCCGGCATCGGCATCACCAACCAGCGCGAGACCACCGTCGTGTGGGACCGCGACACCGGCAAGCCGATCCACAATGCCATCGTCTGGCAGGATCGCCGCACGGCTGAGCGCTGCGATGAATTGCGGCGGGCCGGGCACGAGGACGAGGTCACGGCCAAGACCGGCCTGATCCTCGATCCGTATTTCTCCGGCACCAAGATCGCCTGGATCCTCGATCACGTGGCCGGCAGCCGGAGCGCGGCGGAGAAGGGGGCGCTCGCCGCCGGCACCATCGAATGCTTCCTGCTGTGGCGGCTGACCGGCGGCAAGGTCCATGCGAGCGACGCCACCAATGCCAGCCGCAGCCTGCTGCTCGACATCCACACGGGCGCCTGGGATGCGGACCTGCTGAAGCTGATCGGCGTGCCGCGCGCCCTGCTGCCCAAGGTCGTCGATTGCTCGGGCGACTTGGGCGTCGCCACGGCCGACATCCTCGGCGCGCCGGTGCCGGTGCTCGGCATGGCGGGCGACCAGCAGGCCGCGACCATGGGTCAGGCCTGCATCAAGCCTGGCATGGTGAAGGCAACCTACGGCACGGGCTGCTTTGCGCTGCTGAACACCGGCAGCATCGCCATGCGTTCGCACAATCGCCTGCTCACCACCATCGCCTATCAACTCGCCGGCCGGCGCACCTATGCGCTGGAGGGCAGCATCTTCGTGGCAGGCGCGGCCGTGCAGTGGCTGCGCGACGGCCTGCGCCTGCTCAAGACGTCGTCCGAGGTCGAGGACCTTGCCCGGCAGGCCAAAGCGGGCCACGCCGTCTACATGGTGCCGGCCTTCGTCGGTCTCGGCGCCCCCTATTGGGATGCCGGCGCGCGTGGTGCGCTGTTGGGCCTGACCCGAGATACCGGGCCCGCCGAGATCGCCGCCGCCACGCTCGATTCGGTCTGCTTCCAGACCCGCGACCTCGTCGATGCGATGCGCGGCGACGGCGCGCAGATCGACGAGTTGCGGGTCGACGGCGGCATGGTGGTGAACGACTCGCTGATGCAGCGGCTGGCCGACACGGTCGGCACGCCGGTCGAGCGGCCGAAGGTGACCGAGACCACGGCGCTGGGGGCTGCCTTCCTGGCTGGCCTGCAGGCCGGCCTGTGGCCATCGCTCGAGGCGCTGTCCAAGACCTGGGCGCTCGACCGCGCCTTCCGGCCGGCCGAGGACGCCGCCGCGCGCGACCGCCGATACTCCGGTTGGAAGGACGCCGTTCGCCGGGTGCGCAGTTCCTGATTGCTGCCGAGCGGCGGCGCCATTAGGTTGCGCCCGCCATGAAGAGCCGTTCGAATCCCGTCTATTGCGGCGTCGACACCATCGATCTCGCCCAGGCCACCAGGCTCATCCAGTCCATTGCCGGCGGACCGAAACCGGCCGTCGGCGGCATCAAGCTCGGCTTGGAATTCTTCCTGGCGCACGGCGCTCCGGGTGTGCGCTATGCCTTTCCGGCGCCGGTCCGTGCCACCGGCGTGGGCTTCTTCCTCGACCTCAAGCTGCACGACATTCCCAACACGGTGGCCGGCGGCATCCGCGCCGTGGTCGAACTCGCGCCCACCTTCATCACCATCCACGCCAGCGGCGGCCAGGAGATGCTGAAGACGGCGGTGTGCGAAGCCGGCACGCAGGCGGCCAAGTACGGCGTGCCCCGGCCCAAGCTTTTGGGGGTGACTGTCCTCACCTCGCTCGATCGTTCCGACCTCGAAGCAACGGGTATCCACGCCGACCCATCCGATCAGGTGCTGCGGCTCGCCGCCCTGGCGCACGCCAGCGGCCTCGACGGCGTGATCTGCTCGCCGCACGAGATCGCCGCCTTGCGCAAGCAGTGCGGCCCCGACTTCGTGCTCATGGTGCCCGGCATCCGGCCCGTCGGCAGCGCCGCCAACGACCAGAAGCGGGCGATGACGCCGCGCCAGGCGGTCGATCTTGGCGCCACCAACCTCGTGGTCGGCCGGCCGATCTACCAGGCTGCCGACCCGCGCGCCGCGGCCGAAGCGATCGCCCGCGAGGCTGGAGTCAGCGACCTATGAGCGTCGAGGCCAAGATCTGCGGTCTGTCGACGCCGGAAACGGTCGACGCCGCGGTCGCGGCCGGCGCGCGCTTCGTGGGTTTCGTCACCTATCCGCGGTCGCCGCGCCATGTCGCCTCGAACGACGTGCTGAAGGCGCTGGGCGCGCGCGTGCCGAAAGGCGTCATTCGCACCGGCCTGTTCGTCGATCCTGACGATTCGCTGCTCGATGCGCGGCTGGCGACCGGTGCCTTCGACCTGCTGCAGCTCCATGGTGCGGAAATGCCGGAGCGCGTCGCAGCGATCAAGGCGCGCACGGGCAAGCCGGTGATGAAGGTAATCAAGGTTGGCGAGGCAGGTGACGTCGAGCGCGGCATCGCCGCCTACGCGTCGGTCGCTGACCGGCTAATGTTCGATACCGCCGAGGGGACCTTGCCCGGCGGCAATGCGAAGGCCTTCGACTGGACCATCCTGTCCGGCCGCGCCGTGCCGCTGCCGTGGTTGCTGGCCGGCGGGCTCAGGCTCGACAATGTCGCCGAGGCGGTGCGCGTGACCGGTGCGCGGGCGGTCGACGTTTCCTCTGGCGTCGAATCGAGCCGGGGTGTGAAATCGGTCGACTTGATCCGCGCCTTCCTCGATCAAGTGAAGGCGTTCTGAGGGGGAGTCGAAGATGAAAACCGAACGGCGGCTGAAGGAACTGGGCATCGAGCTCACCAAACCCACTTCGCCGATGGCCAACTACGTGAATGCCGTGCGCACCGGCAATCTGCTCTATCTCGCCGGCAAGGGTCCTGGCCTGCCGGGGCACCCGCTGCCGGTCGGAAAGGTCGGCCGCGACTTCACCAAGGAGCAGGGCTACGAATTCGCGCGCCAGACCGGCCTCAGCCTGATCGCCGTCATGAAGGCCGAGCTGGGTGACCTCGATCGCGTCAAGCGCATCGTCAAGGTCTTGGGCATGGTCAACGCCACGCCGGAGTTCGGCGAGCAGCCGGAGGTCATCAACGGCTGCTCCGATCTCTTCGTCACCGTGTTCGGTGATCGTGGCCGCCACGCACGCTCGGCGGTCGGCATGGGCTCGCTGCCGCGCGGCATTCCGGTCGAAATCGAGGTGATCGTCGAGGTGAACGCCGCGCCGGTCCGCGGCAGCGTCGTTGCGGCATCGCGCAAATCGGCCCAGAAGGCCAAGAGGAAATCGGCCAAGACCAAGAGAAGGTAGGGCTCTTTGACCGCTTCCTGTCGGGCTGCTAAGTCCGCGTCCCGACAGGAACAGCGATGCCAATCTCACCCAACAGTTTCCGTACCGGTCCCGACGAGCGCGGGCATTTCGGTCTTTTCGGCGGCCGCTACGTCGCCGAGACCCTGATGCCGCTCATTCTCGAGCTGGAGAAGGCCTACACCGAGGCCAAGGCCGATCCGCAGTTCCAGGGCGAGCTCAATTATCTGCTGGCGAACTATGCCGGCCGGCCGAGCCCGCTCTACTTCGCCGAACGGCTGACCAGGCACCTGGGCGGCGCCAAGGTCTACTTCAAGCGCGACGAGCTCAATCACACCGGCAGCCACAAGATCAACAACGTGCTGGGCCAGGTGCTTCTGGCCAAGCGCATGGGCAAGACGCGGGTGATCGCCGAAACCGGTGCCGGCCAGCACGGCGTCGCCACCGCGACGGCCTGTGCGTTGTTCGACATCCCTTGCGTGGTGTTCATGGGATCGGTCGATGTCGATCGCCAGGCGCCCAACGTCGTGCGCATGAAGATGCTGGGCGCCGAGGTGCGGCCGGTGACGGCGGGCTCCTCGACCTTGAAGGACGCCATGAACGAGGCGCTGCGCGACTGGGTGGCGACCTGCGAGACGACCTTCTACTGCATCGGCACGGTGGCCGGCCCGCATCCCTATCCGGCGATGGTGCGCGATTTCCAGTGCGTGATCGGCAACGAGGTGCGCCAGCAGATCATGGCGGCGGAAGGCCGCCTGCCCGATACGCTGGTGGCCTGCATCGGCGGCGGCTCGAACGCCATGGGCCTGTTCCATCCCTTCCTCGACGACAAGAGCGTGCGCATCATCGGCGTCGAGGCGGGCGGCAAGGGCGTGGAGACCGGCGAGCACGCCGCATCCCTGACCGGCGGCCGTCCGGGCGTGCTGCACGGCAACCGCACCTATCTGCTGCAGGACAAGGAAGGCCAGATCACCGAGGCGCATTCGATCTCGGCCGGCCTCGACTATCCCGGCATCGGACCCGAGCACTCCTGGCTGAAGGAGCAGGGCCGGGTCGAGTACGTGTCGGCGACCGACAACGAGGCGCTCGCCGCCTTCCAGCTGCTGTGCAAGCTCGAAGGCATCATCCCCGCGCTCGAGCCCGCCCATGCCTTGGCCCATGTCACCAAGCTCGCGCCCGCGCTGGCCAAGGACAATCTGCTGGTGATGAATCTCTGCGGCCGCGGCGACAAGGATGTGTTTGCCGTGGCCGAGCGGCTGGGCATGAAGATCTGACCATGAGCCGCATCGCCCGACGCTTCGCCCAGCTCAAGGCCGACAAGCGCGCCGGTCTCGTGACCTATGTCAGCGCCGGCGATCCCGATGTCGACATCAGCTACCAGATCCTGAAGGGTCTGCCCGGCGCCGGTGCCGACCTGATCGAGCTCGGCATGCCGTTCACCGATCCGATGGCCGACGGCCCCTCGATCCAGCTTGCCGGTCA
>JABCYT010000158.1 GCA_013290035.1 Alphaproteobacteria bacterium | reverse complement strand
GCGGGCCCGACGCTGCGCTGGAAGGAAGGCGAGGAGGTGACGATCAACGTCATCAACCGCCTCAAGGAGGAGACCTCCATCCATTGGCACGGCGTCCAGGTGCCGTCGCGCATGGACGGCGTTCCCATGGTGAATTTCGACGGCATCAGGCCCGGCGAGACCTTCACCTACCGCTTCACGGTCCGCCAGGCCGGCACCTACTGGTACCACAGCCATTCCGGCGGCCAGGAGCAGGAGGGCCTGTACGCGCCCATCGTCATCGAGCCGGCGCAAGGTGAGCGCTACAAGGTCGCGCGCGATTACGTCGTGATGCTGAGCGACCACCATCCGATGTCGCCCGGCGCCATCCTGCGCAAGCTGAAGCAGGAGCCTGGCTACTTCAACGACCGCAGGCGGACCTTGCCCGGCCTGCTGCGCGATCTGGGCGCCGCCACGACGACGGAGCAACGGCAGGCCATCATCTCCGACCGCCTGATGTGGGGCGAGATGCGCATGGACCCGACCGACCTGGCCGACGTCACGGGCTACACCTTTCTGGTGAATGGACGCGGTCCGACAGACAACTGGACGGGCCTGTTCAATTCAGGCGAGCGGGTGCGGCTGCGCTTTATCAACGGCTCGGCGATGACGATCTTCGACGCGCGCATTCCCGGCCTCCGCCTGAAGGTCGTGCAGGCCGACGGCAACGACGTCGAACCGGTCGAGGTCGACGCGTTCAGGATCGGGGTCGGCGAGACCTATGACGTGATCGTCGAACCCCGGGAGGACCGCGCCTACACGATCGAGGCGCAGTCGATCGACCGGCGCGGCTTGGCGCGCGCTACCTTGGCGCCCCGCCAGGGCATGGCGGGGCCGCTGCCGGTGCTGCGTGCGCCGGGCGTGCTGGGCGCTGCGGATATGGGTCATGGCGGCATGGACCCAGCGAAGATGGACCACTCGAAGATGGACCACGCTGCGATGGGTCACGATCCTTCTGGTCTGGTCCACGTGCCGCCGGTCGACGCCCTGGCCGGCACGAAGGTCCTGGCCTATGCCGACCTGAAGCGGCTCGATCGCCGCTACGGACTCAACCCGCCCGACCGCACCATCGAGCTTCGGCTCACCGGCAACATGGACCGCTATTACTGGTCGTTCGACGACCGCAAATATTCCGAGCAGCCCACCATCGACTTCACCGAGGGCGAGACGGTGCGCCTGGTCCTCAGGAACGAGACCATGATGAACCATCCGCTTCATCTGCACGGGCTCTGGATGGATCTCGACAACGGCGCGGGCGAGGCGCGGCCGCGCAAGCACGTGGTGGTCGTGCCGCCCGGCCGCACCGTCAGCGTCACCGTGTACATGGCCGCGGTCGGACGCTGGCCGTTCCACTGCCACCTCATGTTCCACATGATGACCGGGATGTTCCGCGAGTTCGTGGTGCATCCCAAGGGCGAGGTCCTGCCCGCCGCATCGTCGGCGCCGACGATGGGGGGCGGCCATGCGCATCATTAGCGCAGCCATGACGGCGCTCGCGCTGGCCATGACCGGCGTCACCGCACCCGCCCTGGCGATGGACGACCAGGCGACCTACTGGCGCTTCGACGGTCGGATCGAGAAGCGCCTCACCTCGGTGGCGCCTGCCACGGAGTGGGCGACCCAGGCGTGGATCGGCGACGATTCGACCAAGCTCCGGCTGCAGAATTCAGGGGTGATCGACGATTCCGGACGGATCGACAACGAGGGCGGCACCCGGGGCATCGACAACCGCTTCTTCTACAGCCGCCGGATCGCGGACTACTGGGACGCCAAGGCGGGCGTACAGTTCACCGTCTTCGACCAGGGCATCACGCGCTCGGGCGTCATCGCCGGCGTCGAGGGTGTCGCGCCCTACGGCATCCATGTCGACGCCGTGCTGGCGGTGAGCCAGACCGCGGTGGTGAGCGCCCGCCTCGAAGCGGCGTACGACGTGCTGCTGTCGCAGAAGCTGATCGCCCAGCCCTTCCTCGAGGCGATGCTCGCCGCGCAGGACGACCCGGCCATCCAGCTCGGCAGCGGGTTGGCGCGCTACGAGCTGGGGCTCAGGCTGCGCTATGAAATCGTCAAGGAGGTGGCGCCCTATATCGGCGTCAGCTTCGAGCAGTTCACCGGCACCACCGCGAACTTCGTGGCGGCGGCAGGCGGGCCGACCTCGAACCTGCGCGCGCTGGTGGGCGTGAAGCTATGGTTTTGATGGTCGGGCTACTCATCGTGTTCGTCGCCCATAGAGCGCTGCACCCGCCGCGGCGGCCAAAGTCCGGCGGCGGCGCCTGCCAGGGCGGGCGAGCTATCGCCAGCGTCGGAATCGCCGCCAGGCAGATCAACGCATTGCTGCTGTTCGGCTTCTTGACATTCGCTATATAGTTCCATAGTTATAGAAATATGGAATCTAAAATCGCCGTCACCGCGCTCTCTGCATTGGCCCAGGAAAACCGCCTCGACGTGTTCCGTCTGCTGGTCCAGGCGGGCGCCCCCGGTCTGCCGGCCGGCCAGATCGCGGAAAGGCTCGGCATCGCTGCACCCACCCTTTCCTTCCACCTGGCGCAGCTCAAGCATGCCGGCCTGGTTCATCAGCGGCGCGACGGCCGCTCGCTGATCTACGCCACCAACTATGACGGCATGAACGCGCTGATGAGCTTCCTCACCGAGAATTGCTGCGCCGGCGATCGTGCGGGCTGCGGTGTGCCGGTGTGCGAGCCCCAATCGGCGAGACTGGTTCGACGCAAGAGCAAAGGAGCACGGTCATGAAGCGCCTGCACGTCCACATGTCGGTCGCCGATCTCGACGAGTCGATCCGCTTCTATTCGGCGTTGTTCGCGGCCCGTCCGACCGTCGTCAAGCCCGACTACGCCAAGTGGATGCTCGAGGATCCGCGGGTCAACTTCGCGATTTCCACCCATTCCGGCGGCGATCCCGGCATCGACCATCTCGGCATCCAGGTCGAGGACGGCGTCGAGCTGCAGGAGGTCTATGGCCGCCTGCGACAGGCCGAGGCGCCGGTGCTCGAAGAGGGCAAGACCACCTGCTGCTACGCCCAGTCGGAAAAGAGCTGGATCGCCGATCCGCAGGGCGTGGCGTGGGAGACCTTCCTGACCAGCGGCGAGAGCACGGTCTATGGCATGAGCGCGCCGCGGCCGGTGTCCCCATCGAAAGCCTGCTGCGGGCCGACGGCGGCGTGAGTCGCAACGTCCTCTTTCTCTGCACGGGCAACTCCGCGCGCAGCATCCTCGCCGAAGCGATCCTCAACCACCGTGGCGCCGGCCGCTTCGCAGCCTTCAGCGCCGGCAGCCATCCGCGCGGCGAGGTCCATCCGCTGGCGCTCGAGTTGCTGCGCGAGAAGGGTCTCGCGATCGCGGGCCTGCGCTCCAAGAGCTGGGACGAGTTCGCCGCACCCGGCGCGCCGCACATGGATCGCATCATCACCGTCTGCGACAACGCGGCGGGCGAAGCCTGCCCGGTGTGGCCGGGACGGCCCGCGGTCGCGCACTGGAGCCTGCCCGATCCGGCAGCCGTACAGGGCAGGGACGCCGAGCGCCGTCGCGCCTTCGCCGACACCTACCAAGCCCTGGACCACCGCATCGCGCGGCTGGTGGAAGCGACATGAAGCGCGCCGATGTTCCGGCGGCGCTCGCCGAGGCGATCGGCACGGCGCTGCTGCTCGCCGCCGTGGTCGGCTCCGGCATCATGGCCGAGCGTTTGTCGGGCGGGAATGTCGGGCTGGCGCTGCTCGCCAATGCCATCGCCACGGGCGGCGCCCTGTTCGCCCTGATCGTCATGTTCGGGCCCGTCTCCGGCGCGCATTTCAATCCGGTGGTGACGCTCGCCCTCGCCTGGCGCGGGGATAGCGCGCGCCGCCGCATTCTGCCGTTTCTCGCCGCGCAGTTCGTCGGCGCCATCCTGGGCGTCTGGCTGGCCCATCTGATGTTCGAGCTGCCGATCCTGCAGGCCTCGACCAGGGTGCGGACCGGCCTCGGCCAATGGTCGGCCGAGGCGACGGCAACGTTCGGCCTGGTGCTGCTGATCCTGCTCGGCGTGCGCAGGCAATCGCCCGGCCTGCCGGCGGCCATTGCCGTCTACATCGTCGGCGCCTATTGGTTCACCGCCTCGACGTCGTTCGCCAATCCGGCGGTGACGATTGCGCGATCGCTGTCGAATAGCTTTGCCGGCATTGCGCCGGCCGATGCGCCCGGTTTTATTGCGGCTCAGATCGCAGGCGCCTTGCTCGCCACGGTATTGGCTCGGGTACTGGACGACTGACATCTTCCGGCGGCCGAACTTCGATTACGAATTTCGATTATCGTGTTTTCTCGACATGACGACAGCAAAGCATCAGGATTTCCTCACTGGGCTCATTCGCCTGCACATTTTGCATCATGCGGCGGAAGGCGAGTTCTTCGGCAACTGGATGCTCGAGGAGCTGCGCGAGCACGGCTACAAGATCGGCCCGGGAACGCTCTATCCGATGCTGCATGGGCTGGAGCGCAAGGGCTACCTCAAATCCAGGACCGAAGGCGTGGGTCGCCGTGCGCGCCGTCACTCCCAGGCGACCCGCCTGGGACATGCGGCGCTCAAGGTCGCCAAGGCAAAGGTGCGCGAACTTTACAAAGAATTGGTTGGCGAGTGATGACGGAGACTGCAGACAACACATCTAGAACGCCTGCTGCCGTGTCCACGGGCGGCCCGCCCGGCACCTGGCCTGAAGTGCTAGCCGTCTTCCTGCGCCTCGGCCTCACCTCGTTCGGCGGGCCGGTCGCCCATCTCGGCTATTTCCGGGAAGAATTCGTCACCAAGCGGCGGTGGCTCGCCGATCATACCTATGCCGACATCGTCGCCCTCTGCCAGTTCCTGCCCGGGCCGGCATCGAGCCAGGTCGGCATTGCCATCGGGCTCTCCCGGGCAGGCTATGCCGGGGCCTTCGCGGCGTGGACCGGGTTCACGCTGCCCTCAGCCATCACGCTGGTCGTGTTCGCCTATGGCATCGACGCGCTTGGCGGCGCCGGCGGGACGGGATGGCTGCACGGGCTGAAGGTCGCTGCCGTCGCCGTCGTCGCCCAGGCCGTGCTCGGGATGATGCGTTCGCTGGCCCCCGATCGCGAGCGGGCGACGATCGCCGTGGTGACGGCCATCGTCGTCCTGGCGTTGCCTTCGGCCTGGACCCTGGTCGGCATGATCGCGGCCGGTGGCGTGGTCGGCGCCGCGCTGCTGCGTGGCGACCCACCCTCCGGTCATGTTGCGCTGCCGATGCCGGTGAGCCGCCGCACCGGCGCCGTCCTGCTGGTGATCTTCTTCGCTTTGTTGGCGGGGCTGCCCGTGTTCGCTTCCGTGGCCTCCTCGCAGCCTGTCAGGTTGGTCGACGCTTTCTATCGCGCGGGTTCGCTGGTGTTCGGCGGCGGCCACGTCGTGCTGCCGCTTCTGCAGGCGGCGGTGGTTCCGAACGGCTGGGTCACCAACGACGCTTTTCTCGCCGGATACGGCGCCGCCCAGGCCGTGCCGGGCCCCTTGTTCACCTTCGCCGCCTATCTCGGCGCCGTCATGAAGCCTCCGCCGCACGGCGTGGCGGGCGCCGTGCTGTGTCTCGTGGCGGTCTTTGTCCCGTCCTTCCTGCTGGTCTTCGGCGCGTTGCCGTTCTGGGAGGAGCTCCGCCGGCGCAGCATGGCGCAGGCCGGGTTGCGCGGTGTGAACGCCGCCGTCGTCGGGCTTCTGCTGGCCGCTCTTTACGATCCGGTATGGACGGCGGGAATCACGAACCGCGGCGACTTCGCGCTCGCCATCGGTGCCTTCCTGCTCCTGTTCATGTGGAAGACCCCGCCCTGGCTGGTCGTGATTCTCTGCGCGGTCGGTGGCGCCCTCATCGCCGCGCTCTGAGGCCGACGCTATTGGAGCCGCACCCTGTCGATGAACTGGGCGAATTGATCGTCGGTCAGGTTCCTGCCGGCAGGAGCGCACAATATGCCGCCGACGATCCACTCATACCCGCCTCGCCGCTGCTTGCCGGTTCGGCGAAACCCTGCACAGCTCTGCGCCTGCTTGGAGTCCCTGAACGTGGAGTAGTCGGCCTCGTGATAACGGGCGACCGGGGAAAATTGGCCGGCAAACTGCCCGTTCTCGTACATCCATTTTAGGAAATCGGCCGTCGTCTCATCCAGGGTGATGTAGGAAAAGGCGTTCTGGGCTTCCCAAAGGAAGATGTGGATGTAGCCTTCGTTCGTTGTTCCGAAGGCCGACCATCGACGGAAGGAACCGATATTTCCTTCGGTCGTGACGACGTTCGTGGCTTTGCATTTCAATCCCGGCCAGGAAGCGATGCGCGACTGCTTGCAGTCGATGTCCGACCAACTATAGGTCGTCTGCGCAGACGCAGCACCCGCCCAAGCGAGAGACAGGGTCAAGCACGACACGAAAAGCGCGAGCCTATTGACCACTCTCATCTCGGCCTCCAGACCAGTTCGAGCAGACGAGCCGACAACGAGGGCTGTCGGAAAAAGTTCCCGCTTCAGTTGAGGCCGACCTGTCCCCAAATCACGTGCAGCGGTTGTGTTATCGCGATGGACACGCGGGGAAATATTCGGTGACAGGGGAACTAGCGACGAAGCCGGAAGTTGAATCAGCATTCGCAGCAGGAGGCCTACAATGCCAACCCGCTTCATGCCTGCCATCGCCCTTGCGACGGGACTTGCCTCTCTGATGGCTTTTACGCAGCTCGAGCCCGCCCGCGCCCAAACCGCGGGCGTGGGCGCGGCGGCTGGCGCCGCCGCGGGTGCGGCCTCCGGAGCCGCTGCCAGCGCGACGGGCGGAGCCTCCGCCGGAGTCGGCGGTGCGGGTGTGGGCGCATCTACCGGCGGCGGGGCAGGCGGTGCAAGCAGCGGCGCGTCGGTGGGCGCGGGAACCGGCGGTGCCGGGGCCGGCGGGGCCGGCGCCGGCGGTGCGGGTGCAGGTGCCTCGGCGGGCGGCGCAGGCGCCGGCGGCTCTTCGGGTAGCGCCTCGGCAGGCGCCGGAGTCGGCGGTGTGGGTGGCGGCGGTGCGGGTAGCGGCGGTGCGGGCGCTGGTGCGGCCGGTGGTGCGGGCGCTGGAGGAACCAGCGGTGCCGCTTCGGCCGGCGTCGGTACGGGCGGCGTCGGTGCCGGCGGCGTCGGTGCGGGCGGCACGGCCGGTGTTGGCACTGCCGGAACCGGCGCTGGCGCCTCGGTCGGCGTGGGTACGGGTGGTGTCGGCGGCGTCGGTGGTGTCGGTGCGG
>JABCYT010000157.1 GCA_013290035.1 Alphaproteobacteria bacterium | reverse complement strand
GACATCGGCCTGGTAGGTGAGCGCCTTGCGGCCAAGCGCCTCGATCTCGCCCGCGGTGCGCTTCATCTCGGGCTCGAGCAGGTCGACCAGCGCGATGTCGTAGTCGCGCGTCGCCAGTTCGAGGGCGCAGCCCCGGCCGATGCCCCGCGCGCCGCCGGTGACGATGGCGGTCTTGCTCACGCCGCGTGCTCCTTGGCGTAGGCAGCGACTTCGGCGTGGGTGGCGAACCACACTGCATCTTTCCCTTGGCCCTTGGACTTGGCGTGGCGGATCAGCTCGTCGACGATCCAGATGCGCGAGCGGTAGCCGATGATGTGCGGATGCATGGTGAGCTGGAAGATGCCGCCATCCTCCCACGCCGCATCGAGTTCGCGGCGGAAAATGTCGAGGACATCGGTTGGCGGCGTGTAGGGGCGGAGCGAGGAGAAACGGTGCATGGCGAAATAGACCGCGTCGTCGCGCACCCATTCGACGGGCAACTCGATCACCCCGGTCTCCTCGCCGTGCAGCAGCAGCTCGTAGCAATCCTCGTCGGCCATCAGCGAGGAGTCGTAGAGCAGGCCCAGCTCCTTCTCGAGGGCGAGCGTATTGGGGCTGAAGTCCCAGGATGGGGTGCGCATGCCCACCGAGCGCTTGCCGGTGATCTTCTCCAGCGTATCGGCCGACCGCAGCATCAGGTCGCGTTCAGCCTCGCGCGGCAACACGGAGTTGAGCTCATGGATCCAGCCATGGATGCCGATCTCGTGGCCCTCGGCGACCAGCGCGCGCTGCTCCTCGGGATGCAGCAGGGCGGCCACGGCGGGCACGTAGAAGGTCGCTTTCACACCGTGCTTCTCCAGCAGCTTGCGGATGCGCGGCACGCCGACCCGGTTGCCGGACTGGCCCCAGGCCATGCGGCCGATCGACTCGCCGCCGTCGCGCAGCTCGTTGGTCTCGTGATCGGAATCGAAGGAGAGTGCCACGGCGCAGCGCGCGCCGTCCTTCCAGGCCTTGGGCCGGTAGCGCTTGCCGGCGCGCACCTGGGCCACCAGCTTGCGCCAGTGCTCCTCGCTCCACTGCCAGGGTTCCAATTGTTGCGGGGCGTGCGTATCGGGCATGACGACCTCCTAGGAATTCAAGCGAGCGGCGACAAAGGAAGCGCCGCTAAACCCGGATCACCTTGCCGGGATTCATGATGTTCTGCGGATCGAGTGCGCGCTTGATCGCGCGCATCGTGTCGAGCTCGATGCGGCTCCTGTAATGGGCGAGCTCGTCGACCTTGAGCTGGCCGATGCCATGCTCGGCCGAGATCGAGCCGCCATGGGCCACGACAATATCGTAGACGGCCGCGCTGATGGCCTCGCTGTGCGCCATGAAGCGCTTCTTGTCCCAGCCCGGCGGCGACTGACAGTTGAAGTGAATATTGCCGTCGCCGACATGGCCGAACGGCACCGGCCGGCACTCCGGCAGCGCCTTCTTCATCGCCAAAAGCCCCTCCTTCATGAAGGCGGGGATCTTGCTCACCGACACCGAGACGTCGTGCTTGATCGACGGCCCCTCGCGCTTCTGCGCCTCGGAATGGTTTTCGCGCAGGCCCCAGAAGGCGCGCGCCTGCGTCTCGTTCTGGGCGAGCGCCGCGTCGAGCACCAGGCCCTTCTCCAGGGCTTCGCCGAGATAGCCTTCCATCTTCTCGGACAGCCCCGTTTCGTTGGCGCCGGCCCGCCGCGCGCGGGTCGAGGACCATTCGAGCAGCACGTACCAGTCGTGGCGCTCGGCCAGGGGATCGGCGGCGCCGGGAATGTGCTTCAGCACCAGGTCGATGCCCTGGCGGCTCATCAGCTCGCAGGAGGTAACGTTGTCCTCGCTCGCCGCATGGGCACCGCTCAAGAGCGTCACGGCGGCTTCGGGCGATGGCACGGCGATCCACGAGGTGGCCACGTCCTTTGGCTTGGGCCAGAGCTTCAGCACCGCCTTGGTGACGATGCCCAAGGTGCCTTCGGCGCCGAGATAGAGGTCGCGCAGGTCGTAGCCCGTATTGTCCTTCTTGAGCGCGCGCAGGCCGTTCCAGATCTCGCCGTGCGGCGTCACCACCTCGAGCCCCAGCACGAGCTGGCGTGCGTTTCCGTAGTGAAGCACCTGCACGCCGCCGGCATTGGTCGAGAGATTGCCGCCGATGGTGCAGCTTCCTTCGGCGGCGAGAGAGAGCGGAAAGAGCCGGTCGTGCCGGGCGGCGGTTTCCTGGATGGTTTTCAGCACCACGCCTGCCTCGACGGTCATCGAGTAACCGATCTCGTCGACTTCGAGGATGCGGTTCATACGGTTGAGCGACAGGACGATCTCGTGGCCGTTCTCGTGCGGCGTGCCGCCGCCGACCATTCCCGTATTGCCGCCCTGCGGCACGATCGCGACCCTCAGGGCGGCGCAGAGCTTCACGACAGCGGCCACTTCCTCGGTCGTCGCCGGCCGCACGATGGCGAGCGCCGTGCCGAGATAGTTGTCGCGCCAGTCGGTGAGGTAGGGGTGCTGGCCCTGGGCGTCGGTGATGAGCCCGCGTTCGCCGACGATGGCGTGCAGCTTGTCGACGAAATCACTCATAATTCTTGTCGTCCTGAGTCGCGCGGATCTGATTCGCGCTTCAGCGAAGGACCTAATCGCCGCCTGCCACTGGCATGAGATCCTTCGCTACGCTCAGGATGACCGAGAAAGTTCATCATAGCCTGAGGATTTTCCCAGGATTCATGATGTTCTTCGGGTCGAGCGCGCGCTTCAGCGAGCGCATGGTGTCGAGCTCGATTTTCGACCGGTAGTGCGCCAGCTCGTCGATCTTGTCGATGCCGATGCCGTGCTCGGCCGAGATCGAGCCCGCCATGTCGCGCACCAGGTCGTTGACCGCGCGGGTGATGACCGGCGAATACTGCTGCAGCGTCTCGCGGTCCATGCCCTTGGGTCCCATGAAGGAGAAGTGGATGTTGCCGTCGCCGATATGGCCGAGCGGGTAGGGGCGGATGCTGGGCAGGATGTCGAGGGCGGCCTTGATGCCCTTGTCGATGAAGCCTGGGATCCTGGAGATCGAGACCGAGATGTCGTAGCTGAGGCCCGGCCCCTCGGCGCGCGAGGCTTCGGCGACGGCTTCGCGGATGCGCCACATGTTGCGCGCCTGCCCCTCGTTCTGGCCGATCACGGCGTCGAGCACGCGGCCCGCTTCCATCTGGTCGGCCAAGAATTGCTCCATTTTTTCCGACATACCCTCGACGCCGTCCGCCTTGGGCCGCGACGACGACCATTCGAGCAGCAGGAACCATGGCGTGTCGGCCTTGAGCGGATCCTGGGTGCCGGGGACGTGGCGCAGCACCATTTCGGTGGCCGCACGGCTCATCAGCTCGCACGAGCCGACATTGTCCTCCGACGCCGCATGGGCCTCCGACAGGATTTCGATGGCGGCCTGCGGATCGCGGATGGCGAGCCAGGCCGTGGCCACGTCCTTGGGCGCCGGCCACAGTTTCAGCACCGCCTTGGTGATGACGCCGAGCGTGCCCTCGGCGCCCATGAACAAGTGCTTCAGGTCGTACCCGGTATTGTCCTTCTTGAGCGAGCGCAGGCCGTTCCACACGTTGCCGTTGGGCAATACCACTTCGAGGCCGAGCACGAGATTGCGGGCATTGCCGTAGCGCAGCACCTGCACGCCGCCGGCATTGGTCGAGAGGTTGCCGCCGATCATGCACGAGCCTTGCGCGCCCAGGCTGAGCGGGAAGAAGCGGTCATGGCTCGCCGCCGTCTCCTGCAGGATTTGCAGGATGCAGCCCGCCTCGACGGTCATGGAATAGCCGACTGGATCGACCTCGATGACGTGATTCATGCGGCCGAGCGAGAGGAGGATGCCGCTATGGGTCGGCCACGGCGTGGCGCCGCCCATCAGGCCGGTATTGCCGCCCTGGGGCACGATGGCGATGCCGTTGTCGAAACACAGCTTTACCACCTTGGAGACTTCGTCGGTGTTGGCCGGACGGACGACGACGGCCGCGCTGCCGACCAGCGAACCCCGCCAGTCCGTCACGAACGGCTGCTTGCCGTGATCGTCCAGGATCAGGCCCCTCTCGCCCACGATGGCGCGCAGGCCATCGAGGACAGCGGGCGTCACCGGCACGGTTGGAATGACGGGAATGGCGGTATCGGGCATCGTTTCCTCTCTTTGCCGCCAGCCTACCGTTGCCGGCCTGTGCCGTCATCCGCGGCCGCGCGGCGCAGGCGGTCGTTGATCGCAAGGCCCAATCCCGTTGGCGGAATGGGCATGACCGCGATGCGGCCGATAGGAGGTTGGTCGAGCGCGCGCAGCATGGCGAACAGGTTGGCGGCCGCCTCGCCGAGGTCGCCGGCCGGGCTGAGATTGAGGGTGAGTCGAGCACCCGACGGCACATCGGGCCCGAACGCCAACAAGCCTTCGTCAGCGGCGACGGTGGAGGCATTGAGCCGCACCGGTCGCTGCGGCGCATAGTGGCTCGCGAGCTGGCCAGGGGATTTGCGCGCGGAATCGCCTGAGGGAATGGCGTCGCTGACGGCGATGGGACCGATCACCGCCTCGATCGCCTCGCGCGTGGCCCCGCCGGGACGCAGCAGCGTCGGGGGTGCGGTCGTGAGGTCGAGCACCGTCGATTCGAGTCCGACCTGGCACGGCCCGCCATCGAGGATCATCCTCACCCGATCGCCCAGCGACTGGACCACGTGCTCGGCGCGGGTCGGACTGACGGCGCCGCTGCGGTTGGCCGACGGCGCGGCGAGCGGCCGGCCGACGGCGCGGATCAGCGCTTGCGCCAGGGGATGCGCCGGCGCACGCACCGCGACGGTGTCGAGTCCGGCCGTCGCCAGCAGCGCGACCGGCGACTCTTTTGCGCGTGGCAACACCAGGGTGAGCGGTCCCGGCCAGAAGCGCGCGGCGAGCCTGTCGGCGGTGTCGTTCCAGCGGACGAGGCGTTTGGCCTCGTCCGGTCCGAGCACGTGACTGATCAAGGGGTTGAATTGCGGTCGTCCCTTGGCTTCGAAGATCGCGGCGACCGCGCGTTCGTTGGTGGCGTCGCCGCCCAGGCCGTAGACGGTCTCGGTCGGGAAGGCGACCAGCCCGCCCTCGAGAATGAGGCGCGCGGCCTCAGCGATGCTCATCACAGCACTTTGCCGCGGGCGATGAAGTGCGGGTTGGAGAAACGCGGCTTGCCGTAGAGCAACGGCTTGCCGTCGGTCGTCACCACCTCGCCGCCGGCCGCCTCCAGCACGCCCTGGCCGGCCGCGGTGTCCCATTCGTTGGTCGGGCCGAAACGCGGATAGATGTCGGCCTTGCCCTCGGCGATCAGGCAGAATTTCAGCGAGGAACCGACCTGTATGCGCTCGCCGACGACGAGGCCCTCGCGGCCGAACCAGATGTCGAGGTCGCTGTAGACGGCATGGCTGCGGCTGGCGCAGCAGGTGAGGCCGTCGGTCGGCGGCAGGCGCGTCGTGATGGCGGCGAAAGCGCCGCCCTTTTCGCTCTTGTCGGCGCCCAGTCCCGCCGCGCCGCGCCACAGCGTGTCGCCGGCCGGCGCCAGCACGATGCCGAGAGCGGGACGGCCGCCCTTGATCAGGGCGATGTTCACGGTGAACTCGCCGTTCCTCTTGATGAATTCCTTGGTGCCGTCGAGCGGATCGACCAGCCAGAACGGCGCGCCCGCCTGGATGGCCTCGAGCGCCGGGACGCGGCCCGCTGCCATCTCCTCCTCGGCCACGACCGGCGTGTCGGGCGTGAGCCTGCGCAGGCCGGCGACGATGATCGCCTCGGCGGCGTGGTCGGCGTCGGTGACCGGGCTCTTGTCGGCCTTGTCGCGCACGCCAAGATCGCCGGCATAGATGCGCATGATCTCGCGCGCCGCCTCGCGGGCGAGGTCGGTGCAGGCCTGGCGCAGGGTCTGATGGGAGGGCAGGTTGGACACGGAATCCATTGCGTTGAAGGCGGCGACCTTATAGCCCATTCATCCATGGCAAACAGGCTTTTGGGCGTCATATCGGCCTTGCCCGAGGAGTTCGCCCATCTCTTCGACCAATCGGGCCAGTCGAGCGACATCGGCGGCCTTGCCTTCTGGCGCGGCCGGATCGCCGGCCGCGAGGCCGTGTTCGTCGAATCGGGGGCCGGCAAGGTCAACGCCGGCGTCGCCGCGACCCTGCTGCTCGACCGCTTCGACTGTCGCGCGCTGATGCTGTGCGGCGTGGCGGGCGGTCTCGATCCGGCGCTGGGTGTTGGCGATATCGTGATCGGCATCAGCCACATCCAGCACGATTACGGCACGCAGAAGGAGGACAGTTTCCGCACCATCCAGCCCGGCAGCCGGCCGTCGTTGGGTGGCGATTGGACGCCCGGCTACCCTCTTGCCGACCCGCTGGTGGCTCGCCTGCGCGAGGCGTTGACAGGCCTCGCGCTGGAACCGTTGCCGGAGGCGGTTGGCGTCGGGCGACGGACGCCCTCGGTGTATTACGGTGCGATTCTGACCGGCGACAGTTTCGTCAATTCGGAGAGCACTAGGCGTCGCCTGTACGAAGAGTTCAGGGCGCACGCCGTCGAGATGGAGGGCGGCGCGGTGGCGCAAGTCGCGCGACGCTGGGGCGACGACATCCCCGTCGTCAATGTGCGTTGTCTCAGCGACCTTGCCGGCGCCGAGAGCCATCTCGATTTCCGCGCCTTCCTGCCGGTCGCCGCGCGCTACGCCTCGCAGGTCGCCCACCGGCTGGCGCCGGCGATCTGACTCAGGGCTTCAGCACGCGCCCGGCGACGGCATCGAGTTTGGCGATCATGTCGGCCGACCGAACGGCGGGCGCCGTGATCAGGGCATATTCGAGCGCCCGGTCGCAGCCGGCCGGACAGGGGCTGGGCCGCGTTTGCTTGAGACGCGGAGCGATCATGGCGACCAGGGTCTTGGCCTTCTCGGCGTTTTCCTGCAGCACGCGCACGATGTCGGCGACCTGCACATGGTCATGGTCGGGGTGCCAGCAGTCGAAGTCCGTGACCATGGCGACGGTGACGTAGCAAATCTCCGCCTCGCGGGCGAGCTTGGCCTCCGGCATGTTGGTCATGCCGATGACGTCGCAGCCCCAGCTCCGGTACAGGCGGGATTCGGCGAGGCTCGAGAACTGCGGTCCTTCCATCGCAAGATAGGTGCCGCCGAACTTGACGGGAAAGCCGGCCGTGCGCGCGCAGTCGTGGATGGCCTGCGCCAGTCGATTGCAGGTCGGATGCGCCATCGAGACGTGCGCGACC
>JABCYT010000156.1 GCA_013290035.1 Alphaproteobacteria bacterium | reverse complement strand
CTATGCCGGGCTGCCAGTCGATATGGTCGGAATGGCCGTGGCTCGGATAGTCGATGGCGACGGCGCGGAAATGCGCGCCCAGCGCCTGCAGCAGCTCCGCCATCACGGCCGAGCTCTGCTGGTTGACGTGGCTCACCATCACGACCGGGCCGCTGCCGCAGGCCCGCCAATGGATATGCCCCGCGAAGGTCTTCGCCAGGCCGCGTTCTACCGGCAGGCTCATTGGCTACTCGAGCTTGACGTTGGCGGACTTCACGACCTCGGCCCATTTCACGCCTTCCTGGCGCAGGAAGGCGAGCAGCTCGTCCGACGTGCCGCCGCCCACGACGCCGCCGGCGGCGGCATAGGCGTCGATCAGCTCCCTGGTCTTGAGCGCCGCGCTGGCCGCCTCGAAGATCTTCTTGCGCGCCTCGGCGCTGGCGGCGCCGGGCGAGACCAAGGCATACCAGTTGTCGGAATTGACCTTGGGATAGCCCAGCTCGCGCATGGTCGGCACGTCGGGCAGCAGCGGCGGCCTGGTGTCGGAGGTCACGGCCAATATCTTGATGGCACCCGAGCGGACATGCGGCAGCAATATCGATATGTCGAGCAGCACCGTGTCGACCGTGCCGGCCAGCAGGTCGTTGGTGGCGGGCGCGGCGCCGCGATAGGGCACATGCAGCAGGTCGGTGCCGGTCTCGCGCTTGAGCAGCTCGATGGCGAGATGGGTGATGCCGCCGGTGCCGGCCGAGCCGCAGGTGATCTTGCCGGGATTGGCCTTGGCGTAGGCGACGAAGCTCTTGAGGTCGCCGATGCCGAGCTTGCTGTTGACGGCGAACACTTCCTGCACGCGCACCACCAGGACCAGCGGCGCGATGTCCTTGGCCGGGTCGAACGGCATCTTGGGCATCAGGCTCTGCATGATGGCGCCGGCCGAGGCGCTCATCAGCCCCATGACGTGCGCGTCGGTGCCGGCCTTGGCGACGAAGTCGATGCCGGTGACGCCCGCCGCGCCGCTCTTGTTCTCGACCACGACCTGCTGGCCGAGCGGCCCCGTCATGCCCTGCGCGAGGTTGCGGCCGAAAATGTCCGCCGGCCCGCCCGCCGGGAACGGCACGACCAGGGTGAGGGGCTTGCTGGGGAAGGTCTGCTGGGCGTTAGCCTGCGCAAAGGGCAGGGCAGAAAGGCCGGCAACGGCGGCACGACGCGTAATACGCACTATTTCCTCCCGTTCGTTGTGCGACTGTGCGCAAGGACGAACGGGCAGGCAAGGGTTTGCTGGGGGCGCGCCACTCCAGTGGCGCGTCTTCTCATGAATCATAATCGCGCCACTGGAGTGGCGCGCCCCCAGCGCTAAAACTCCACGTCGAGCTCTTCCACCTCCTCGGGCTCGTTCTTTGCCGCCAGCGTCCATTCGAGCATGGCCGGAAACTTCATCATCAGGTCGCGATAGCCGGCCGATGCGGGGTCGAGCTTCACGTCATAGGTGGCAAAGCGCGAGCACACCGGCGCGTACATCGCATCGGCAATGGTCGCCGTCTTGCCGAACAGGTACGGCCCGCCATAGCGCTGCAGGCAGTCGCGCCAGATCGCCGTCACGCGATCGATATCGGCCTGGGCGCCCGCCCACACCTTGAAGCCCGGATGGCGCGCCTTGAGATTCATCGGCAGCGCCGAGCGCAGGTTGGCGAAGCCCGAATGCATCTCGCCGCACACCGCCCGGCAGTGGGCGCGGGCCGCCGGGTCGGCCGGCCACAGGCCCGCCTCGGGCTTGATCTCGTTGAGGTATTCGCCGATCGCCAGCGTGTCCCAGACCTTGACCTCGCCGTGCTCCAGGCAGGGCACGAGGAAGGAGGGCGAAAGCAGCAAAAGCTCGGCCCTTGTGGCCGGATCGTCGATCGGCGCCACCCGCTCTGCGAACGCCAGCCCCGCCATCCGGCAGAGCAGAAATCCGCGGAGCGACCAAGAGGAATAGTTCTTGCTACTGATGGTGAGCGAAGCCTCGGCCATGACGCCTGGGATGCAATTTCCGAGCCGGTCGCCGTCTATGCTGTATGCGCTTTACCAGACCGCCGCCGACCTGATGCTGCCGGCCCGGGCTTGGGCGACGGCGGCCGGACAGACCCTGGCGGGGGGCGGCTGCGCGTCGCTCGACAGCTGGCGGGCGGCCGGGGCGTTCTGCGAGATGCTGAGCCGGGCCACGCTCACCCATCGCCGGCCGTCCTTCGGCATCGGCGAGATCAAGAGCGGCAACCGCACGGTCCCGGTGCGCGAGGAGGAGGTCTTTGCCACCCCCTTCGGCACCCTGCTGCGCTTCGTCAAGGAAGGCGCCCCGCCGCAGCCCCGCGTGCTGCTGGTGGCGCCGCTCTCTGGCCATTTCGCCACCCTGCTGCGCGACACGGTGCGCGTGCTCCTCCCCGAGCACGACGTGCACGTCACCGACTGGGCCAATGCGCGCGATGTCGGCATCTGGCACGGCCGCTTCGGCTTCGACGAATATGTCGAGCACCTCATCACCTTCCTCGAAGCGATGGGCGAGGGGGCGCACGTGATCGCCGTCTGCCAGCCCTGCGTGCAGGCGCTGGCCGCCGCCGCCCTGATGGCCGAGGACGACCATCCCGCCCAGCCCAAGAGCCTGACCTTGATGGCCGGCCCGATCGATGCGCGGGTTCATCCCACCAAGGTGAACGAGCTCGCCACCGGCAAGTCGATCGGCTGGTTCGAGCGCAACCTGATCGCCCATGTGCCGCTGCGCTATCCCGGCGCCACGCGGCGCGTCTATCCCGGCTTCCTGCAGCTCACCGCCTTCATGAGCATGAACGCCGAGCGCCACATCAAGGCGCAGGTCGACCTCTACAAGGCGATGGCCGCGGGCGAGCACGAGCAGGCCAATACCATCAAGGCGTTCTACGACGAGTATTTCGCTGTCCTCGACATGACGGCGGAGTTCTATCTCGAGACGGTGCAGTGGGTCTTCCAGGACCATCTTCTGGCCCGGGGCGCGCTCGACTGGCGCGGCCGTCGCGTGAACCCCAAGGCGATCCGCCGCACCGCCTTGTTCACGGTCGAGGGCGAGCGCGACGACATCTGCGCCATCGGCCAGACCGTGGCCGCGCACGATCTCTGCACCAGCCTGCGCCCGTATCGAAAGAAGCACTACATGCAGGCCGGCGTCGGCCATTACGGCGTGTTCAGCGGCAGGCGGTGGGCCAGCCAGATCTATCCCCTAGTGCGAAACACGATCCTCGCCAACGAGTAGCTCTCCCGCCGAGTCTGTGGCGCATGCTTCGAGACGCATCGCTACGCGATGCTCCTCAGCATGAGGTGCCATTGTTCTACGCGGAATCCGCACCACCTCACCTTTAGGAGGGCGCGAAGCGCCCGTCTCGAAGGGTGGGCAAAACGGCCCCTTTGCGTTACATAATTCATCATGGCTGACTTTCCGAAGAAGACCCTGGCCGACTGGGAAAAGGCTGCCGCCAAGGAGCTGCGCGACAAGCCGCTGTCGTCGCTCGACTGGACGACGCCCGAGGGCATCGTCGTGAAGCCGCTCTACAGCGCGGCCGATCTCGAGACGCTCGAGACCTTGGGCTCGCTGCCGGGCTTCCCGCCGTTCACGCGCGGGCCGAAGGCCACCATGTATACCGGCCGCCCGTGGACGGTGCGCCAGTATGCCGGCTTCTCGACCGCCGAGGAGAGCAACAAGTTCTATCGCGCCAATCTCGCGGCCGGCCAGATGGGCCTGTCGGTGGCGTTCGATCTCGCCACCCATCGCGGCTACGATTCCGATCATCCGCGGGTCGTGGGCGACGTCGGCAAGGCGGGCGTGGCGATCGATTCCGTCGAGGACATGAAGATCCTGTTCGACGGCATCCCGCTCGACAAGATGAGCGTGTCGATGACCATGAACGGCGCCGTGCTGCCGGTGCTGGCGGGCTACATCGTGGCGGCGGAAGAGCAGGGCGTGCCGCAGGCCAAGCTCTCGGGCACGATCCAGAACGACATTCTAAAAGAGTTCATGGTCCGCAATACCTACATCTATCCGCCCGGACCCTCGATGCGCATCGTGGCCGACATCATCGAGCACACCGCGCACCACATGCCCAAGTTCAACTCGATCTCGATCTCCGGCTATCACATGCAGGAGGCGGGCTCGACGCTTGTTCAGGAGTTGGCATTTACTCTTGCGGATGGGCTCGAATATGTGCGCGCCGCCCGCGCCAAGGGTCTCGACATCGACGCCTTCGCGCCGCGCCTGTCGTTCTTCTTCTGCATCGGCATGAACTTCTTCATGGAAGTGGCCAAGCTCCGCGCCGCGCGCTTCCTGTGGGCCGAGCTCATCCGGCCGTTCGAGCCCAAGAAGGCCGATTCGCTGTCGCTGCGCACCCACTGCCAGACTTCGGGCGTGTCGCTCACCGAGCAGGATCCCTACAACAACGTGATCCGCACCGCCTACGAGGCGATGGCGGCGGTGCTGGGCGGCACGCAGTCGCTGCACACCAATTCGTTCGACGAGGCGATCGCGCTGCCGACGCCCGCCTCCTCGCGCATCGCGCGCAACACGCAGCTCATCCTGCAGCACGAGACCGGCGTCACCCGGACGGTCGATCCGCTGGCCGGCAGCTATTACGTCGAATCGCTCACCAACAGCATGATCACCGAAGCGCGCAAGCTGATCGCCGAGGTCGAGGCGCTGGGCGGCATGACCAAGGCGGTCGAGGCCGGCATGCCCAAGATGCGCATCGAGGAGGCCTCGGCGCGCCGCCAGGCCAGGATCGACCGCGGTGAGGAAGTGATCGTGGGCGTGAACAAGTTCCAGCCCAAGGACGCCACCACCGTCGAGGTCCTGGACATCGACAACGACGTCGTGCGCGAATCGCAGGTCGCGCGGCTGGCCAGGATCCGCCAGAGTCGCGACGAGGCTAAATGCGTGGCGGCGCTGAAGGCGCTGGGCGAGGCCGCGCGCAACGGCACCGGCAATCTTTTGGCCCTTTCGATCGAGGCGACGCGCGCGCGGGCGACGGTGGGCGAGATCTCCTCGGCGCTGGAAGGCGTCTATGGCCGCTACCAGGCCACCATTCGCTCGATCTCCGGCGTCTATGCCGGCGAATGGGAGGGCGATCAGGGCCTCGACCGCATCCGCACCGATATCGCCGCTTTCGCCGAGGAAGAGGGCCGCCGGCCGCGTCTGATGGTCGTGAAGATGGGCCAGGACGGCCACGACCGCGGCGCCAAGGTGATCGCCACCGCCTTCGCCGACTTGGGCTTCGACGTCGACATCGGCCCGCTGTTCCAGACGCCGGCCGAAGCGGCGCGCGCGGCGATCGAGAACGACGTGCATGTGATCGGCGTGTCGAGCCAGGCGGCAGGCCACAAGACCCTGGTGCCGCAGTTGATCGAGGAACTCGCTAAGCAGGGCGGTTCGGAAGTCTTAGTCGTGGTCGGCGGCGTCATCCCCGCCCAGGACTACGACTTCCTGAAAAAGGCCGGCGTCGCCGCGCTCTACGGCCCCGGCACCAACATCCCGGCCGCCGCCGCCGAGATCCTCTCCATCCTCCGCCAACGCAGCCACAAGCGCGCGGCTTAGGCTGGGGGCGCGCCACTCCAGTGGCGCGATCTTCTTCGTTAATCAGCAAAGACGCGCGACTGGAGTCGCGCGCCCCCAGCAAGAGGCTTGACAGAACTGAGCAATGTTGTGGCGTATGCCCGTCGACCATGCCCACGCCCGTCGACAGCCTAATGCCGCATCGCCTGACTCTCTTCCTGCGTCAGCGGACGCTCGCGGAAGTACAGGATCTTGCCGCGAATCGTCGCGAACAGGGTGCGCGCTTCGAGCTTGCCCGGATAGCGGATCTGGGTCTGGTCGAAATGCGCCAGCCAGATCTTGATCGGCCGCTCGCGTTCGGTCTCGGCTTCCTTCGGCGCCTCGTCGAACTCGCCCGACACGCGCTTGGTGTACATCTCGCAGACCAGCACATCGCCCTGTGCGCCCACGATGCCGGTGGCGGCGGCGGGCTCCATGCCGATCTTGCGGAAGATGATATCGATGCGGCGCTTGCCGTCGTTGGTCCGCACCGGCTTGTCGCAGGCGGCGTCGCCGGCCAGGCCGACGCTCAGCGCCGCCGACAAGGGGTCGAGCGAGCCCTGCTTGTCGGCCTCGGGGATCGCCTGCTGCGGCGTGGGTTTCCAGACCGGCGTATAGGTCTCCTGCAGAAAGCCGCTGGCACCGTACTGGGCGAGCCAGGTGCGCGGCGTGTCGCCCACCATGATGGACAGCGATCCCGCGGCCGGCCGGGCGCCCTGGGGCGAGAAGCCGCCCCACGCCCGGTTGCGGCCGACATAGTTCATGGTCATGGCCTTCAAGGTTCCCACCTTATAGGTGTTGCTTTCGACGTCGTAGGTTGCGCCGTTGAGGCGGGCCGTGACGTCGATGCGAAAGCCCGAGATGCCCGCGATGGTGATCTCGTAGCCGAGCTCGATCTGCCGTGCGTCCTGGGCCAGCGCCACCGTCGGCACGGCCAGGCTCACGGCAAAAGCACTGAAGGCCCTACGAAAACTCATGAAATCCCTTCCAAAAGGGGGGCTTACTTCGGCCTTGCCGGCACGATAGAAGGCCCTCGCTCCCTTCGCCACCGAACTTGCGCGCCCGAAAAGGCCCTTTTCGTCCATGTCGCCTCCCGCCAACGATCGCGTTCCGAAGCTCAGCCTGGCGCGCACCTGGGCGGTTCTGGGCGTTCTTGCCCGGCATTTGTGGCCAAAGGGTGAGACGGGCCTGCGCACCCGTGTCGTCATCGCCCTGGCGCTGCTGATCCTGGCCAAGCTCATCAACGTCTACGTCCCGATCCTCTACAAGCAGACCGTCGACGCCCTGGGCACGGCGGCGGCGCAGGCCGTGGCGGTGCCGATCGTCCTTATTCTGGCCTACGGCGCGGCGCGGGTGCTGGCGCAGGCGGTGGGCGAAATCCGCGATGCCGTGTTCGCGCCGGTCTCGCAGCGCGCGATCCGCAACCTCGCCCTGGAAGTCTTCGGCCATCTTCATGCGCTCTCGCTGCGCTTCCATCTCGAGCGCCAGACCGGCGGGCTGAGCCGCGTCATCGAGCGCGGCACGACGGGCATGGAGTTCCTGATCCGCTTCACGACCTTCAACATCCTGCCGACCCTGCTCGAGATCGCCCTGGTGGGCGCCATCCTGTGGCGCCTCTACGACTGGCGGTTCTCGGCGGTGACGCTCGCCGTCATTGCCGCCTACATCGTGTTCTCGGTCACCCTGTCGGAGTGGCGCATCAAGTTCGTGCGCCGCATGA
>JABCYT010000155.1 GCA_013290035.1 Alphaproteobacteria bacterium | reverse complement strand
GTTCGCCGTCGCGGTGCCGGTGCGGCCGTAGATGAATTTCTCCACCGAGGCCTTGTCGACCAGCAGCGACAAGGCCTGACGCACCGCCGGGTCCGACAGCGTCGGATGCTTGGTCTTGAGGCTCGAACGCTCGCCGTCGACCTCGGTCCACGGATCGGTGGTGTTGAGCTGGATGTGCTCGATATTGCCGCCCGGCGAGATGACGACGTGACCCTTGCCGCCTTTTTCGAGGCGCATGAGAATCTCGTCCTCGACCTGCATGTTCCAGGCGAAGTCGAACTCGCCGGTCTGCAGCACCGCGCGTGCCGCCGACACGGCGTCGCCGCCGCCCTTCATCTCGATGCTGTCGAAATAGGGCCGGTTCTCCATGTGATAGTTGGTGTTGATCACGCCCTGGACCATGTCGCCCGGCTTGAAGTCCTTGAACTTGTAGGGACCGGTGCCGACCGGCTTGAGGTTGGTCGGCGCATCGCGCGACTTGTCGCCGGCATAGTCGGCGAACAGGTGCTTGGGAATGATCATGCCGCGCGTGCCGACGAAGGAATCGGCCCAGAACGGCGTCGGCTTGTCGAACATCACCTTGACGCTGAAATCGTCGACCTTCTCGACCGTGACGTCCTTGTAGGAGCCGTTGGTGGTGGTGGCGGTCGCCGGGTTCTTGGCGTACTCCCAGTTGAAGACGACGTCGTCGGCGGTGAACGGCTTGCCGTCGTGCCAGGTCACACCCTGCTTCAGCTTCCAGGTCACCGACTTGCCGTCGGGCGCCAGGGTTCCGTCCTCGCGGCCGGGAATCGACGACGCCAGCACGGGCTTGAGGTTGCCGTCGCCGTCCCAGTTGGCCAGCGGCTCGTAGAACAGGCGCGCGGCATCCTGGTCCTTGGTGCCGACGGCGAAATGCGGATTGAGCAGGGTCGGGCCCTGCCACCACAAGACCTTGAGGGGACCGCCGCCGCCCCGCTTGGTCGGCTTGTAGGGCGGCCGCGACTGAGCCATCGCCACGCCGGAAAAGGCCAGCAGCTGAGTGGCCAGCGGCGCCGTGAGGCCGACCGCCGCCATGCGCTGCACGAAGCCGCGTCGCGAAAGCCTGCCCTTCTTCACATCGCTGATCAGCCGGCGCAATTTACGTTCGTCCATGAGACGCTCCCGTCACCCTGTTGAGTCCATTCCCATCCGACGCTCTCGCTATCCTGCAAGATGCGTGCAAGTCTCAATCAGAACAGGCCGGTAGGCCGTCGTCAACGACGGCGCTGTCGCGCTTGACGGAGGGGGAGAATGGCTTGGCTTTATCTTGTATTGGCGGGCGTTTGCGAGATCGGCTGGCCGGTCGGGCTGAAGCTCGGCTGGACCGACCAGGGCGCCCGGCCGCTGTGGATCCTGTTCGCCATCGTCTCCATGTCGGCCAGCGGCGCGCTGCTTTTGTGGGCACAGCGCTTCATCCCCATGGGTACGGCCTACGCGGTGTGGACCGGCATCGGCGCCGTCGGCGCCTTCACGCTGGGCATCATCGTCTTCGGCGACTCCGCCTCGACCGTGCGCATGGTCTCGATCGCCCTGATCGTGGCCGGTATCGTCGGCCTCAAGATTGCCTGAGAAAGGAGCATCCACCATGCGCATGAAGAACAAGGTCGCCCTGATCAGCGGCGCGTCGAGCGGCATGGGCGCCGCGACCGCCCGCCTGTTTGCCCGCGAAGGCGCCAAGGCCGTGGTCGTGGCCGACCTTCTGGACAAGGAAGGCGAGGCCGTCGTCGCCGAGATCAAGAAGGCGGGCGGCACGGCGAGCTACATCCATCTCGATGTCACCGACGAGGCGAACTGGAAGGCGGCCGTCGACAAGACGGTGGCGGACCAGGGCAGCCTCGACGTGCTGGTGAACAATGCCGGCATCTCGGGATCGGCGGAGCAGGATCTGTACGACACCGCGGCCTGGAACCGCCTGATGGGCATCAACGCCACCGGTGTCTTCTTCGGCATGAAGCACGGCATCGCGGCGATGAAGAAGGCCGGCACCCGCGGCTCGGTGATCAATCTGTCGTCGGTTTCCGGCATCGTCGGCCAGGGCAACATCCATGTCGGCTACAACGCCTCCAAGGGCGCCGTGCGGCTGATCACCAAGGCGGCGGCGGCGCAGCACGGCCGGGACGGCATCCGCATCAATTCGGTGCATCCCGGGCTGATGCCGCCCATGCGCACATCGGGGCGCACCGCCGATCCGGCGACGCGCGCCAAGACCTTGAAGGGTGTGCCGCTGGGCCGCGCCGGCGAGGTCGACGAGGTGGCCTACGCCATCCTTTTCCTGGCGTCCGACGAATCGTCCTACGTCACCGGCGCCGAACTGGTGGTCGATGGCGGCTGGACCGCGGTCTGATGGCGGATGCGAAAAAGCCTGCCGCTGCGATCGAGCCGTGGCAGGTGCTCGACTCGAAATACTCCTACCGAGACCGCTGGCTGGCGGTGCGCAGCGACACCGTGCGCGTGCCCAACGGCACGATCCTGTCGCCCTACCACACCATCGAGTTCCCCGAATGGGTGTGCGCCATCGCCCTCACGCCCGGGCGCGAGATCGTGCTGATCGAGGAATATCGCCACGGTGTGGAGCGCCTCTCCGTCGAGCTGCCCTGCGGCACGCCCGAGGACGAGGGCGAGGACGTGCTCGCGGCGATGCAGCGCGAACTCCTGGAGGAAACCGGCTACGGCTCCGAGGAATGGCACAGCCTGGGCTCGTCGACCGCCAACACCGCGCGCCAGAACAATCGGGTGCATGCCTTCCTGGCGCTCGACGCGCACAAGGTCGCCGACCAGAAGCTCGATCCGGGCGAGATGATCCGCACCCACCTCGTTCCCTGGCAGACGTTCGTCGACGACCTTGCCGACGGACGGCTGGAAATTCCCGGCCTCCACCTCGCCGCGCTGTGGCAGCTCAGGACCTTCGCCAAAAAGGCGCGCGATCCGCGCCTGCTCGCGCTCGGACTTTAGGCTACCTCTCGATCGCAGTAGCGCGCCGCCGGATATTCCTGGCGGAAACTGGACACCATTGCCACGCGCGCGGCATCGGCCTGCGGCCGAGCGACAAGCTGCCTCTTCCGTCCGGGCCGCTTTCGTGCGTAACTTGACCATGGATCGCAGACGCCCGGACACCGGCTGGCGCGCGGCAAGCTTTGCCGCGGCGCTGTTTGCGATCACCCTCAACTTCCTTCAGCCGCTCGCCCATGCCGCGCTGATGCGCGACGCCGGCCCGCTGGCCCTCTCGCTGTGGACGTCGATGTGCGCGCCGGGCGCCGGCCAGGACGATGCCCAGGACTCGATGCCGGCGGCCGGCAAGATCCACGAATGCTGCCTGGGTCTCGCCCATGCGCCGACCCTGGCCGCGCCTTCCGCCGCGTTCGTCGTCGCGCCGCTTTTCGCCGCCATCGTCGACCGTCTGCCGGCGGCCGTCGACGCCCTTGCCCCCGTCGGCATCCGCGACGGGCCCAACCAACCGCGCGCGCCACCCGCCCTCGTCTGACACCTGAAGCCGCGACGCGCCTCGCCGCGCGTCGCGTTCGTTTGTCTGTCGAGGGAAAACTTTCATGTTGTCCGTTCGCGCGGCGACGATCGCCGCATTCGTGGGCCTTGCGCTGATTCCGGCGCTGGCCACGGCACAAGACACACCGTCGGCAACGACGTCACCGACAACGACTCCGCCGGCAACGACGGCAACGATAACGCCGGCAACGGCGCCGCCGGTCAGCCTGCCGCCGGTCACGGTCACCGCCGGCCGCGGGTCCGCGCTCGAAAACCTCGATGTCAGCACGACCGTGCTGACGCGCGCGCAGGTCGAGGCGATGCCCGAGACCGGCATCGACCAGGTCATCAATCGCATTCCCAGTATCTGGACCTACACGATCCCGAGCGGACAACTGCATCCGACCGGACAGCCGGTCAGCATCCGCGGCTTCGGCTCGAGCACCACCATCAACACGCTGGTGATGTTGGACGGCGTGCCGATCAACGATCCTTTCTTCCGCACTGTCGACTGGACCCAGATCTCGAAAAACAACATCGAGCGCGTCGAGGTGATCCGCGGCGGCGGCGCCACCAGCCTGTGGGGCAACATGGCGATGGGCGGCGTCATCAACATCATCACCCGCCAGCCCACCAGGACCGGCGCGCAGGCCGATGTCAGCTATGGCATGTACAACACCGCCAACGCCAACGTCGCGGGCAGCGTCCTGGTCAACGACAAGCTCAATGTCGGCGTCAACTACAACCACTTCCAGAGCTCGGGCTACAACCTGACGCCCGCGCAATACCAGAACGTCAACCTGGTGCCGACCGCCAACAAATCGGACAACTTCGATGCCTCGGCGTACTTCAATTCCGGCGAGAACCTCAAGCTCTTCGCCAAGGCCTACTTCCACCAGGCGTTCGAGGACGGCCTCGTCTTTAGCCTGTCGCACAACAACTGGTCGAACTACCGCCTGCTGCTGGGCGGCAGCTACGCCCTCGACGAGAAGTCGTCGATCGCCTTCAACGCCTGGGGTGCAGGTGGTACCTTCGGCACGATAAACACGGCCAGCGGCAGCTACACGCTGAACACGCCTGGCTTCACCAACCAGTTCGTCAGCCAGATCGAGTCCGCGCCCTACTCCGACTTCGGCGGCTCGGCCTTCTACCAGCTCGAAGCAGGGCCGCTGCGGGACGTCAAGATCGGCGTCGATGCCCGGCGCACCACGATCAGCGACTACAACAACCTGTTCGCCAGTGTGACGGCAGCCCCGTCGACCTTCATCGCCAACGGCGAGCACCGGTTCCAGGGCCTGTTCGCCCAGGGCACGTACCGCTTCACCACCGTGCCGGTCGACGTCACGATCGGCGTGCGCGGCGACTTCTGGCAGGCGCTCAACGCCAACGTCCTCACCGTCAACTCGGCCACAAACAACGTGGTCCCCAACACCAGCGCCTCGAGCTTCGATCCGCGCGTCGGCCTGAAATTCTACGCCAGCGACGAGGTGACGGTGCGCGCTGCGATCTACCGCAACTTCTCCGCTCCCGGCATGAACCAGATGTACCGCAGCTTCGCCAGCGGCACGTCCTTCACGGCGATCAACCCCAACCTGCAGCCGATGACCAACTTCGGCCAGGAAGTCGGCATGGACTTCAACTGGAAGGGCTTCTCGCTGTCGGGCACCTACTTCAACAACAACCTCGACAACTTCATCGACTTCGTCACGATCTGCAACACCAATGCCGCCTGCGCCGCGCCGTTCATCACCGCCGCGGGCCTCAGCCCGTCCTTCACGACGGTCAACCAGTATAACAATGTCGGCAACGCCACCTTCCAGGGCTTCGAGCTGATCGGCACCTGGCAGGCGCTCGACCAGCTCAGGTTGACGGCGGGCTACGTCAACACCGTCGCCTATCTTACCAGCTCGTCCTTTCCGACGCTGGAACGGACCGGTGTTCAGCTTGGCCAGGTGCCTAACTGGACGATCACCGCCGGCGCCGAATGGCGGCCCCTCCCGGAGCTCGCCCTCACCGCGACCTTGCGGTCGTTCCCGGCCTACTGGAACAACACGGGCCATACCCAGCTGAACGACGGTGCCACGATCGTCGACCTCGGCGCATCCTATTCGCCGGCGAAGGCGGTGGACATCTATGCCAGCGTGCAGAACCTTACAAACTTCCAGTACCTGGCCATGGGCTATACGACGACGTCGTTCGAGGGCACCACAGTCAGCACCACCTCCATCCCGGCCCTGGGAATGCCTCTCACAGTCATCGTCGGGCTCAGGGCAAGGTTCTGAAAGGAAGGACAAGATGCGTAAACTGCTGATCTGTCTTGCAGCGCTGCTGGCGGGCGGCACAGCCGCCGCCCAGCATCAGCACGGCAAGCCCGGCGCCGGCGCGCCGGAGGCCTTCACTGCCGCGCCGGCCTTCGGCCTGGACGGCACGCTGTGGCTGGTGCGACCGATGGTCGACCGCATCGTCGTGACGCATTCCCGCGACCTCGGGAAGACCTTCTCCCAGCCGGTCATGGTGACGCCCGAGCCCATGAATCTCGACTGGGGCCCCGATGCCCGGGCGCGTATCGTGGTCGACGACAAGGGCGGCCTGGTCGTCACCTTCGGGACCTTCCAGGACAAGAACTTCAACGGCCGCGCCTACTTCGCCCGGTCGACCGACAACGGCGCGAGCTTCGCCAGGCCGCGCCCCATCACGGCCGATACGACCAGCCAGCGTTTCGAGGTCGCCGGGGTGGATCCGTCGGGCCGGGTCTTCGCCGCCTGGCTCGACAAGCGCAATATCGCCAGCGCTCGTGCAGCAGGACGGGCCTATCCGGGCGCGGCGCTCGCCTATGCCTGGGAGGACGGCAAGGCGGACTTCAGCGAGACGGCCATCGCCCTCGACAATACCTGCGAGTGCTGCCGCATCGGCCTCGCCTTCGCCGGCGCCGGCCGTCCGGCCTTGGTGTTCCGCAACATCTTCCCGGGCTCGGTGCGCGATCATGCGGTCATTACGTTCCAGGACGAGAAAACACCGGGACCGGTTCGTCGCGTGAGCGTCGACGACTGGAAGATCGAGGCCTGCCCGCATCATGGGCCCAGCCTCGCCGTCGCGCCGGACGGGTCCTATCACGTCGCCTGGTTCACCGATGGCGCCGCCCGCAAGGGCGTCTTCTATGCTCGCGCCGATTCCGCCGACGCTCCCTTTTCCGTGCCGCGGGCCTTGTCGAAGCCGGATCGCCAGCCGGCGCGGCCGTATCTGCTCGCGAGCGGCGCCGCGCTGCATCTCGTGTGGAAGGAGTTCGACGGCACGAAAGCCGTCGTGCGCTGGCAGGTTTCCCACGACAGCGGCCGGCAGTGGACCGAGGCCCGCACCGTCGCCGACACCGAGGATGCCTCCGATCATCCGCTACTCGTCGCCGACCGTCAGCGCGTCTACCTGTCGTGGCTCACCAAGATCGAGGGCTACCGCCTGATCGCGCTGGAGGACCAACCGTGAGACTCGCTATCCTTCTTGCTCTGCTGCTCGGCCTCGCTTCCTTGACCGGCGCTGAGGCCGCCGGTCCGCTCGCCTTCGAGCGTGGCAGCTGGGCGAAGCTCCGCGCCAACCATGCCGGCCAGCCGACCGTCGTGCACTTCTGGGGCCTCACTTGCGGTCCTTGCCTCGTCGAGCTGCCGCACTGGGGCAAGCTGCAGGCCGAGCGCTCCGATCTCCACTTGGTGCTGATCGCCGCTGACCCTCTGCCGCAGGAGCCGGAGCGCGTGGCGGCGACGCTGACGCAGGCCGGCCTCGGCGACAGCGAGAGTTTTAGCTTC
>JABCYT010000154.1 GCA_013290035.1 Alphaproteobacteria bacterium | reverse complement strand
CTCCCTACCGCCTTCATTTTCATCGCACGCTGTTGGCGAGTCGTGTTGCCTGTTCAGCGCTCAGGCGGCCGGTCATTTCGCCCTTGATTTCGAACTGGTAGCGGCGGATGGCGGCACGGGTTTCGGGTCCGAATGTCCCGTCTATCCGGCCGCTGTAATATCCCAGGGTTGCCAGCATCGTCTGGATCCGACGCCGATCCTGCTCGGACATCTGGTCCTCGTCCGCCATGGTCAGGCGTTGAGGCGGCGCAACCGGCAATGCCACGACCGATGGCTCGGGCGGCGGCGACGGCGGATGGACGACAGTCGCGGCTGGCGCAGGAGACGCGACAGGTGCTGCCGAAGGCGACGCGTCGCGCCGAGCGCCCGGCTCGACCGCGGGACGTTCAATCGCGGGAACGAAATGCGCCGTCACGGCAGTCGTCTTGGAAAGCCGGCGGCGCATCCCGCTCACGAACGTGTCGGGGCTCACCTCGCCCTCTGCAGCCTGATCGCGCAACGCCAACGATGTCGCCGTCGGCCCGTCGCCGCCTGTGCCGTCGTTACTGGCACCAATCACGGCGAAATTCGAAGGGCGCAGCTGTCCGGCGAGGCCGCCCAGTCCTGTTGGCGCTGGAGCGGCCGGCGTCTGGAACACGTCCAGTACGACGAATCCGGTGCTCTCCTGGGCACGGACCAGGCTGTCGACCAGGCTCTTGGCAATGATGCCTTGAGTGAGAACGTCGTAGTCGCGAGCGATGGCGGCGGATGCCGGCAAAAGGAATGATCGCCCATTGAATTCCAAGGCATAACCGCAATAGTAGAGGGCGCCCAATGCAGAAGGGGCTGCAGCGAGTCGGCGCGCCAAGGCGCCAATGGACGTATCGAATTCACCACGTCCCAGGTCGCCGCGTTCCATGACCTCGAACCCTCTGCCACGCAATGCATCGCGCACGGTCACGGCAGAAGCGCTGCACCGTGCAAGGGCAGGCATGCTTGCGTAGCGCCCATTGGAAATGACAAGGGCTATTCGCAGTTGCTCGGACCTTGCCGTGTTCAGACAACAACAGCCAAAGGCAAGGCCCACGAGGACGGTTATCAGATGAGCACGCATCATCAACCTGCCGGCTCGTCCAAAGCCCACGATCTCGCAATCGCAAGCCAGGCGGCCGCCGCTTCGATCCAATGTCAGGAAACCCACACCCATGATGGGCCGCCGGGGGCCATTTCACCACGTGTGCGATAATTCGCCAACGCCATCGGGGGCGTTGGCTCAATCCGCAGCGTCCGGTCACGCGATTATCACAGCTGTCGACGCTACCCTCCTGGCGCCCTGCAAGAGCACCGCGGAGTGGCACGCGCACAGCACCGACTACTGAGTCGAAAACAGCTGCCGGGTCGTGGCGTCGCAGGCGACGGTCTTGGCGTCGCCGAAGACGGGCGTCGGGATGGGAATGACGCGGCCGATCGAGATCTGAGGCGAACGGATCTTGCCCTGAACGAGGACCGGACCGTGCAGGTCCAGAAGGTCGAACGACTTCGGATCGGCCTTGACCTGGGCATTCACGACCTGGCTCTGCAGCGAGACCTGGCCGCCGACATGGAGGACCGACTTCTGCGTATCGAGAAGCGTGCGGTCGAAGATGACGATGCCGTGCTGGAAGTTGAGCCGACCCAGGGCGCACAGGATCGGGATGCGATTGTCGCCCGTCACATAGAGGATCAGCGCATCGAAGAGCTGCAGGCCGGCCAAGCTCACCATCAGGCTGCTCACCGAGCCGCCGGTCATCGCCACCTCGACGTTGCCGTCGGCGACGCTCATCACCTGGGCCAGCGACTTGCCGGCGCCCGCGAGCGCCACCTGCCCCTGGATCTTGCCCTTGGTCGTGTCGAAATAGCGCGAGTTGCGGAAGAACATGCCGAGCTCGATGTTCGATCCTTTGAGCGCCGCGCGTACCTTGGGCAGGTCGGTCTGCGCGTCGATTGCAAGCTCGCCCGCAATGGTGCCGCCGCCGATCAGCGACAAAGTGAGCGGCTTGGCCGTCGCCACGCCGTCATTGATCAGGACGCGGAACGACAGCGCCTGCACCGGCAGATAGGCGGGCGCGACCACCTTCTTGGCATCGAGCGTCACGTCCATGTTCATCGCCCGCAGGCGCTCGGTATGGAGCGGCACGTTGGGGAAAAGGTCGCCGGTCGCCTCGAGCTGCTGCTGGGTCTGCTTCTGCTGCGGCGAGACGTTGCCGGTCTTGCCGGGCGGCGCGCCGACCAGCGGCGCCAGATCGGCGAAGGCCAGATTCTGCGACACCAGCCTGGCGGTGAGGAACTCAGGCTTCTTGGTCTCGTCGATCAGGATGTCGCCGGTGAGATCGCTGTCGCCCACGTGCCACTTGGTGTTCACGAACTTCCACAGGCCGGGCTCGCGATCGAGCTTGCCGCTGATCCGATAAGGCGGCGTGGGCGGACCGGGAATGCCCAGCAACGGGTAGATCTCCGACAGGTTCGGCCCGGAGAGCGTGAGATCGGCGTTGGCGCCGGTCCACTGGAAGGGATCCTGCACGGTGCCCTTCAGGGTGAGCTTGGTGGCGCCATAGTCGACATTGAGATCGATCGGATAGGGCTGCGAGGTGTCGCGCAGCATCAGGGCCGAGCCGCCGACGAAGTGGAGGGCGAGCGGCTGGTCCTCAAGCTTGCCGGTGAGCCGCAGCTCGGCCTGGGGCTGGGCACCGGCCTTGCCCTCGGCCGTCGATACCGTGCCGTCGAGCGCGAGCTTGCGCTTGGCGTCCCGGTAGGAAAGACGGCCGTCGGTGATTTCCAGATGGCCGACCAGCGGCATCTCGGTCCGTTCCTTGGGCGCCGCCGCCTTGGCGAGGCCGGTCGTCACCGGGCTTTCGCCGAGGCTCCAGTTCAACTGCTCCTTGTCGCCCACTTCGACGGCGACCTCGGGCTTGCGCAGCACCAGACTCGGCAGGACGATGTCGCCCTTGAGCAGCGGCCATAGCCGGATGTCGAAGTCGACCTGCTCGGCCTTCAGCATGTGCTCGGCCTTGCCCCAGTCGGCATTGGCCACCTCGACGCCGTCGAGGTGGACATGCGCAGTGGAACCCCAGTCGATCGATATCTTGGCGATGTGCGTCTTGCGGCCCGAGTAGGTGCTGGCGCTGCCTTCCACCCGGCTGCGAAAATCGTCGGAGGTCAAGAACAGGTAGCAAGCGGCCACCGCCACCGCGATCAGGGCGACAAAAATGCCGGCCGACCAGCTCAGAATCTTGGCGGTGCGTCCCATGGGTCCAGGTTCTTGCCGGCAAAGGTGCAGGAATGGAGACAGTCTCAGGGTCGGAACGATCCGATCGTGGCATTGGTTCCTTTGCCCGGCCGCCCTCCGCGCATAGCGGCCCGTCCTGCCGGCGCCGTACCAGAAGGCCGCGTCGTCACCGGAGATGGAAATAATCAGCCGTCATGCAGCGCGACGATGCGCGCCGGACACAGATTTGCCACTGGCCGGCCGCGCGGTTTCGCCGGAGCCTGCCGCTATGCCGAGAGACCATCTCGAGGGGGTCACCTACGATCGACGGATGAGCGTCCGGCCGCCGCTGCGTTCACGGCCGGTGCACAACGTCGAGACGATCGCCTCGTCGATCATAGTCGCTGCGACGCTGCTCGATGCCGACCTTCGCGGCGGGGCTTTCACCCTGGAGCAGCTCCTGAAGAAGATGCGCGAGCTGTTGCGGCCGGGGCGCACGCTTGCGGCCGACGATGTGCGGGCCGTCCTGCCAGGCATGGGATATTGCCTGGCCACAGTGGGCGGCCGGTGGCGGTGGAAGCGCCGCGCGCCGGCCTATCCGGGCTGACCACTCCGGTTCTTCCCTGCGGCAGCCGCAACGCGAGGCGATGGATAAACCCGCCCTCCAGAAGGCTACCTTGGCCTTCGTCCTCGGCATCGGACTGGCGGCAGCGATCGGGCTCGGCATCCTCAGCGCCTGGGCGTGGTCGACGCCGGAGGTGTCGATCTGGCTCAAGGCAATGCTTCCGCTTCTCACGGTCGGCATCGTGGTGCTCGAGGTCATGTTGGGCCTGGCACTGCGGCGCAAGGCGCGGCAGCGCTGACCGTCGATCTGCGATGGTATAGGCTCTTCTCACGCCTGCCAGCCGAATCGTCCTTGAAGCCCGTGGAGGCCGGCCTTGCTGCCGATCGACCTCGACCCTTGCCGTCCATGAAAGCCGTCAAGCCGCGGCAGGCCGGCGCCTGGATCGTGCTCGCGGTCCTGGTTGCGTTCCTGTGCGCGGCCATCGCCTTCATGGTTGTCGGCTGGGGTCCGGGCGAAGGGGAGCGCGGACAGGAAATGTCGGCTGCCGGCTATGTCGCCATGGTGCTGGGCATCATCGTCACCCTGGCGCTGGGAATGGGCCTGATGGCGCTCGTCTTCTACAGCAACCGCGAAGGCCACGATCAGGACTCCGAGCTGAAGCGCGACGAATAACATCACCGCGACGCGGCCTCGCCACCGTCCGCCAGCAGCGCTTCGAGGCGGTCGAGCAACGGGCGCTGGCCCTCGAGGATCATCACGCGCGCGTCGGCCATGGTGAACCACGCCGCCCGATCGACTTCGGGAAACGATTCGCGGCGACCGCTGCGCGGCGGCCATTCGATCTCGAAGGTGTTGCTGCGAAGGCGTTCGGGGTCGAAATCGCCCGCCAGCGCGAAGGCCTCGACCTGCTTACCGCCGCGCTGGCGGATGCTGCCGAGGCGCTGCAGCGGGCCGGCCGGCGTGCTACCAACCTCCTCGGCGAACTCGCGGCGCGCGGTCACCGCGGGGTCTTCGCCCGCGACGCGCTCGCCCTTGGGAATCGACCAGGCGCCAAGGTCCTTGCGACGCCAGAACGGCCCACCGGGATGGACGAGAAGAACCAGGAGTTGCCCGGCCTCGCGGCGGTAGAGAAGAATGCCGGCGCTTTCCGTCGCCATGCGCGGCCTCCGGTGCGGCCTAGTCGCGCCGCCAATCCGGAAAAGCCGGGGCGCGCCAGCCGCTGCGATCGGATTTCTGCCAGTTTCCTTCGGGTTGGGCGAGGCCGTCGGGCAATGGCTTCGACCGCCCCCAGCACGACATGTTGCTGCTCGCGCCGTGCGTCAATCGTAGTTGACCCGAAGCCTTTCGGCGAAAGCGCCGCGTTTGCTCAGGACGCCGGCAGGACCGGGCGCCCGCCGCAGGTTCGGCCGCATGAGCAGCGGCTTCAGCATCAGCGGCAACAGAGCCTTGTTCATCTGAGTGCCGAAGCAGGCATGCAGCCCGTAGCCGAAATGAATGTATTCGTGATCAAGCCGCCGCGGATTGAAGGATTGCGGATGGGCCAGCCGCCTCTCGTCCATCATGGCCGAGCTGAAGGCGGCAAGGACCGTGGCGCCTTCGGGCACCGATGTAGCGCGCGACGTTCCTGCTGCGATCACGCTGGGTCGCGTGGCAACGCGCGGCAGGGCAGGTCCCAGGGGATCGAAACGCATGGCTTCGAAGACGTAACCGGCCAGCAGCGTATCGTCGTTGGCGAGCGCCGCTTGTTGCGCGCCAACCAGCGCATCGGGACGGCGCAACAACTGCTCGAGCGCCTGGGGCACTACCATGGGCGGCTGCGGCGGACCGCCGACCACGAAGCTCATCAGGGCGACGCGAATCCAGTCGTCCGTGAAACGGACGTCGCCGGCCGCCTGAGCCTTGAGGCAGCGGCCGAGGACGTCGTCCTGCTCCTGGCCCGAGGAGCGGCGCGCGTCCATGACGCTCTGGACATGGGCGCGCAGACGGGGCGCGAGAACGTCGACTTCGAAGCGCAGCGCCGGATCGTTGGCCGAATCGACGAACTGAAATTCGAATAGCCGCGTCGCCCAGACGCGCAGATCCTCGCCGGGCGGATTGGGAATGCCGAAATAGGATCCCAGCACCTCGAAAGTGACCCGCCGCACCAACTGGTCGACGACCTCAAGCTCCCCCTTCGCATTGGCCACGATCTGCTCGGCGAGCTGGGAGACTGCGGGAACGAGGCGCTGGGGGATGTCGTCGTACCTCACGACCGTCCTCAGGGCGGCCGTGTCTTCGCGATAGGTCGGCGTGTCGTCCATGCCGAGAATGAAGGGAAACCCGCCGGTGATGATGCGGACTTTGGTGTCCCATGGAACGCGAAACGCCTGGTCGTTGAGGAACACTTCGCGCACGTCGTCATAGCGCGTCACCAGGAAATTGTTGCCGAAGCGCACGATGGGACGGACCGCCCGCAGTACGCGAAAGCCGAAGGGAATAAGCTTCGGCAGCCAGGCCATCAGCCAAGCCTTCAGGCCGGTGGCGGGTGGCCGCAGGGGATCCTGGGGCGCGGTCGTGGTCATGTTCATAGGCTTGCCAGGTATTTCAGGGCAGGAAGGCTCGGCAGGAAGAAATACTCACCGCCGGCCGACTGGATGAAGGTCTCGACGTCGACGATACGGCGCAATGGCTGCTCGCCGATGGTGAAGCCGCCTTTCGGTCCGACCAGGGGATCGGTCTCGTCGTACAGCGTCGCGAAGTTCTTGTTGAGGATCCAGGTCTGCTGGACGAACTCGAACTGGCGGGCGATGTCGGCGTTGAGGCAGATGAACAGCAGACCGCGCTCCGCGCCGTCGTCGATCTGCCGGTCGGCCGCCGGCGGTCCGTACTTGCGGCCGCGGCGCAGGATCCGGTGGTTGTTGGCGGCGTCGAGCAGGGTCTGAGCCGCCGCCGGATGATCCTTGGCCAGGCCGTCGCGCGGATTGGCCCGGCGCACATGCGAGCCCATCGGGCAGCCCTGGCCGTAGCGATCGTCCGCCATATAGCCGAAGGCGTTGTCCGGCAGGTCGTATTGGTCGGGCGGCCGCAAGCCGGCCGGGCACAGCAAATGGCCGTCAAGGCTGCGGCCGACGACGCGTTCGGCCAGCCAGTCCGCCGTGACGTAGGTCGCGGCGGGGTCGTGGTTGCGGATTCTCTGGGCGTTGTCCTCGAGCGATTTCCAGAACCGGCCGACATACTGCCGCAGCTCGCGCACCACCATGTAGCTGCCATTGAGGCCGAAATTGAGAAAGCCCTCGGGCGCGCCATCCGGCTTCAGATCTGCCACGCGTCCCGTTACATCGTCCAGCACCAGCGGGCCGGGCGACTTCTCGGCATGGGCATTGGTATGGCCAAGCAGAATCTCGCCCAGGGGCACGCCGTGCCAGGGGTCGCGCGGGGCCGGCTTGCCGTCGAGAACGACCGTTGTGGCCTCGCTACCGTCCGGGGCGCCGAACGGAATCGGCTGCGACAGGCCGTCGGCAAAGCCGAAATGCTCATGGGCCACGCCCTTCGCGTCGAGATGCAGG